>NZ_JBHTSF010000022.1:0-80947 GCF_042795295.1 Streptomyces sp. NPDC056486 | reverse complement strand
GCGTTTCTGGTACCTGGTGACCGCTTAGAGGTAAGGCCCTCCGGACCGCCCCGCGATACCGCCGTCCTCTTCCTCCTCGCCGCCGCCCACACCGGGCGGCAACGCGCGCCGCATCGACTCCAGCTGCGCCCGCGCCGCCATCTGCTGCGCGAAGAGAGCCGTCTGGATCCCGTGGAAGAGCCCTTCCAACCAGCCCACAAGCTGGGCCTGCGCGATGCGCAGTTCGGCGTCGCTGGGCACTCCCTCGTCGGTGAAGGGCAGGGAGAGTCGTTCCAGTTCCTCGACGAGCTCGGGGGCGAGACCGTCCTCGAGCTCCTTGACCGAACTGGCGTGGATCTCCTTGAGCCGTACCCGGCTCGCCTCGTCGAGAGGTGCCGCCCGCACTTCCTCGAGCAGCTGCTTGATCATGCTGCCGATGCGCATGACCTTCGCCGGCTGTTCGACCATGTCCGTCACCGGGACCTCGCGGGATTCGTCGTCTCCGCCGCCGCCGAGCGCCATTCCGTCCTGTCCGACAACCAGGACCTGGGGGCTCTCCGGCGACCTTTCGTTCCTCGGCATCTCCATGCCGCCATTCTCTCGCACGCGTACATCACACATCGGTGGTGCCCCCATTTGCCGCTGATCCACCGTGTACGACGGGCCCGGTCTTGTCAGCCGCGGCGCAGCCGCACGGCGAAGAAGGCGACTCCGAGGCCGATGAGGACGAGTCCGCTGCCGAGCGGCAGGACGCGAAGGCCGGGGACGGCCGGTCCTGTGGCGGTCCGCCGGGTGGCGTCGGACGCGGTGGTACTGGTGCCGGACCGCCTGTCGCCCTGCTTGTCGGCCTGGTCGGCGGCCAGCTTGTCCGCCTGTACGTCCTGTTCGTCGGCCTGCTTGTCAGGGGGCTCGGACACCGACGGAGGCGGGGGCGGTGGTGGCACCGGATCTGCCCGCCCCGGCCGGACCCTGCCCTCGCCGGGAACGCTTCCGGCACGGGTCTCGCCGGGAGAGGGATCAGCCGCGTACGAGAGCGATATCGGTGAGACGGCCAGGAGCACCGTCAGGATCAACAGACGGCGAAGCCATGGAGTCATCAGGCGCAGCCATGGAGTCATCACGCTGACCCCCTCCCGCTACCGGGTCGCCAAGATCAAGAGAGATCACTGAAGCTGCACCAAGCGTCACACAGTGACACAACTCCGGCATCTCGACCGTCTTGGCAACCCGTCTCGGCGACCCGTCTCAGCGACCCGTCTCGGCAACCCGGCGGCGGAGCGCTCAGCGAACGAGCAGCACCTTTCCGATGTGCGAGCTCTCCTCCAGTACGCGATGGGCGGCCGCCGCATCACTCATCGGCACCGTCTGATCGACGATCGGGCGTACGTGGCCCGCGGCGATCAGCGGCCACACATGCTCGCGCACCGCCGCGACGATCGTCGCCTTCTCCGCGGCGGGACGGCCGCGCAGTGAGGTCGCGGTGACGGCGGCGCGCTTGTTCAGGAGCGTGGCGATGTTCAGCTCGCCCTTGACGCCGCCCTGCATACCGATGATCGCGAGCCGACCGTTGGTGGCGAGGGTCTGCACGTTCCGGTCCAGGTACTTGGCGCCCATGTTGTCGAGGATGACGTCCGCGCCCGCGCCGTCCGTGGCGCTCTTGATCTCCTCGACGAAGTCCTGCTCGCGGTAGTTGATGAGGATGTCCGCGCCGAGCTCCCGGCAGAAGTCGAGCTTCTCCTTGCTGCCCGCCGTGACCGCCACCGTGGCGCCGACGGCCTTCGCCAGCTGGATCGCCATGGTGCCGATACCGCTGGAGCCGCCGTGCACGAGGAACGTCTCGCCGGGGCGGAGGTGGGAAATCATGAAGACGTTGGACCAGACCGTCGACGTCACCTCGGGCAGCGCGGCCGCCGTGACGAGGTCGACGCCTTGGGGAACGGGCATCAGCTGGCCGACGGGGACGACGACTTGCTCGGCGTAGCCGCCGCCGGCGAGCAGCGCGCACACCTCGTCGCCGATCTCCCAGCCGGAGACACCGGCACCGATGTCGGTGACGCGGCCCGCGCACTCAAGGCCCGGATAGGGGGACGAGCCGGGTGGCGGGTTGTAGAAGCCCTGGCGCTGGAGCAGGTCGGCGCGGTTCACGGCGCTGGCGACGACGTCGACCAGCACCTCACCCTCGCCGGGTACGGGATCGGGGACCTCGGCCCATACGAGCGCTTCGGGTCCGCCGGCTTCGGGGATCGTGATCGCATGCATGCGGGCGAGGCTACTCTCTGCGGATTCCAGCCGGTCCGACTACGTGCGCAGACCGCCGCGCGGCGGATTCGACCGGGCGTCGGGGGCCATCGGTGACGTCGGCGTCGCCCGCACGATGGTGATGAGACGGTCCATCAACTGCAGCTTCCCGACGGCAGGATCGTCGTACCCGAGCACCCGGTGCCCGCGTACGACACTCACGACGAGGTCGTCCGTCTCGCGGACTCCCATCCCCACCTCGGCCTTTATCACCGGCCGTTCGACGAGATCGAGCCCGCTGCCCTGCTGGATCAGATCCTCCATGACCATGCCCGCACTGGGGCTGAGCACGGAGAGGCCGAGCAGCCGTCCCGCCGCGCTGGCACTGGTGATCACCGCGTCGGCGCCGGACTGACGGAGGAGCGGAGCGTTCTCCTCCTCGCGCACCGCGGCCACGATCTTCGCCGCGCGGTTCATCTGCCGGGCGGTCAGCGTGACCAGTACCGCGGTGTCGTCGCGCTGGGTCGCGATGATGATCTGCCGGGCGCGCTGCACCTCGGCACGGAGCAGCACATCGCTGCGCGTCGCATCGCCGATGACGCCCGCGTAGCCCTCCGCCGTGGCGGCGTCGACGACCTTCGCGCTCGGGTCGACGACCACGATCTGCTCGGGCTTCAGACCGGTCGCGCAGACGGTCTGGATCGCGGAGCGGCCCTTCGTACCGAAGCCGACGACGACGGTGTGTTCACGCAAGTTGGACCTCCAGCGGTTCAGGCGCCATTCCTCGCGCGTACGTTCCGTGAGCACTTCGAGAGTGGTGCCGACCAGGATGATCAGGAAGAGCACGCGCAGCGGCGTGATCAGGAGAATGTTGCAGAGCCGCGCGCTGTCGCTGTACGGGACGATGTCGCCGTAACCGGTGGTGGAGAGCGTGACGGTGGAGTAGTAGGCGGCGTCGAGGAAGTCGAGCCGGTTGTCCGAGTTGTCGTGATAGCCGCTGCGGTCGATCCAGACGATGAAGGTCGTCAGGGCGAGCACCGCGAGCGCCATGAGGAGCCGCTTGCCGACCTGGAGCAGGGGGCGCTCGACGACTCGGCGGGGCAGCTTGATCCGGTGGGTCACAAGGTGTTCGTCGGGATGGCGGGCGATGGCGTCGTGGCCGGGAAGTTTCACGTGAAACACTCCCCGGCCGTGTCCGCGCCCGTTCCTGCTTCGGACAGCGCCCACGGGAGGTCGAGGACCTCAAGCTCCTGGCCCTGTCGTCCGCCACCCGGCGGAACGACCGCGAGGCCGTCGGCCACCGCGATCCCGCGCAGCATGGCCGGGCCGTTGTAGTGCAGCGGCACCGCGTGGTCGGCGCGGAGGGTGACGGGGACGAGCCGGGTGTCGTGCGGATGCCCGTGCACGTCCTCGCGCAGAACAGCGGTGTACGTCGACGGGGCGCGGCGCCCCGAGAGCGTACGCAGCAGGGGCTCGGCCAGGGTCAGCAGGCCGGAGACGGCGGCGAGCGGGTTGCCGGGCAGGCCGACGAGGTGCTGGTCGGGGCGGATGCGGGCGAGCAGCATGGGGTGCCCGGGGCGTACCGCGACGCCGTCCACGAGGAGTTCGGCGCCGATGCGGCGCAGGATGGGGTGGACGTGGTCGACCGGGCCGGATGCGGTGCCGCCGGTGGTGACGATGAGGTCGGCGGTCGAGGTGGTGATGGCCTGGTGGAGCGCCTCGGCGTCGTCACCGAGCCTGCGCACCGCGATGACTTCCGCACCGAGCGAGCGCAGCCAGGACGGGAGCATGGGCCCGAGCGCGTCACGGATGAGACCCTCGTGGGGGAGCCCTTCGGTCAGCAACTCGTCGCCCAGGATCAGCACTTCGGCCCTGGGCCGGGGGACCACGGGCAGTTCGTCGTACCCCGCGGCTGCCGCGAGACCGAGCACCACCGGGGTCACCAGGGTGCCGAGTGGCAGGAGTTGTTCGCCGGATCGGCACTCCTGGCCGCGCGGCCGGATGTCCTGCCCCTGTGTGACGTCACGCTGGGGGTGCAGCCGCCCCTTGTCGTCGATAAGGCCGTGCTCGCTGCGGATGACGGCGGTGGCCTCCTGCGGGATCCGCGCCCCGGTCGCGATCCGCACGGCCTCGCCGTCGGAGAGCGGCTCGGGCTGCCCGTGCCCGGCAAGAATCCCGTCGGCCCGAACGTCCCAGGGGCCGGGCCCGGCGACGACCCAGCCGTCCATCGCCGAGGTGTCGAAGGAGGGCAGATCGGTGAGGGCGGCGAGGGGCGCGGCAAGAACGAGACCGAGCGCTTGCCCCAGGGAGACGGCGGACGGCGCGGTGGCCGGCGCCGTGGAGGGAACGGGGCCGGGGGCACGTCCGGCGGTGGTGCGGGCGGCGGGCCAGGGGGTGATGTCGCGGTGCTTGGCTTGGGTGGTGGGGTTGTTGGGGGTGGTGGGGGTGGTGCGGTCGCTGGGGGCGCCGGGTCCGCTCGCGGCGGTGGGTACGGCGGGTGCGGAGGGTGCCGCAGGACCGGACGGAGGCCGGGGCGCGGCTTCGTGCCCCGGGTCACCCGAGGCGGCCGACGCACTTCGAGGGCCGCCGCCGGCGGACGCACCGTCGGGGCGCATGCCGGACCTGCGGTCATGATCGTCGTTCACCAGGGCGAGAGCCTCGTCGAGTTCGGCGTCCGGCGCGGGCCGCCCAGTCATCCGGCATCCGGCCGCATGGCGTCCCGCGCGTCCTGGCCCGGGTCGGGGTCGCCCGCCTTCTCGTCAGGCCCGGCGACGGGCTTTTCGCCGGGGACCGCACCCGGCGTTGTGCCGGGCCCCGCCTCGGAGCCGCCCTCCTCGGCCCACCGCGTGGCCAGCGCCGCCGCCTTGCGGGCGGCTTCGGCCACCGTTTCGGGCCCGCCGCCCTCTGCGGCCCGCGCCGCCGCATACCCCACCAGGAAGGTGGTCAGCGGAGCCGCAGGCCTGGCCACGCCGTGTGCGGCGTCGCGGGCGAGGTCGAGCAGCAAGCCGGTGTCGACGTCGAGCTCGATGCCCAGTTCGTCCTTGACTGCGGAAATCCATTCATCCAACACGTGCCCATGCTCCCTGATACGTGCCCGTGCGGCGGCGATGTCGTCCCAGGTGTCGCAGTCGAAGGACGCGACCGGGTCAGTGACCCGGGTGAGTTCGAGCCGCGCGGTGAGCGACTTGAGCGGAAGACCCGTCAGACCATCGTGCTCAGCGGCGAGCAGCGCCATCTCACGCTTCAGCGACGCACTGCGGTAGGCGGCGACCAGCGGCTGGTCCCGGCCGCCGGGGTCCCTCAGCACCGCACCGTCCGCGCCGCTCTCCCGCAGCGCGACGAGAAGGCGCAGGACCGTCCGCTCCTCCAGGAACGGCAGATCGGCGGAGAGCACCACCACCTGCTCCGCCTCCGTGCGCCGCAGCCCCGCGTCGAGCGCGGCGAGCGGCCCTGCCCCGGCGGGTTCCTCGCGCGCCCATTCCACGGGGCGCGCGGTCGGCCGGGGAGCGGCGACGACCACCGTCGTCCCCGCTCCGGAACACGCGCCGAGCACCCGGTCGAGCAGCGCCCGGCCGCCCACCCGTACGCCGGGCTTGTCCGCACCGCCGAGCCGTCTGGCGCCGCCTCCCGCGAGCACCACGGCGTCGTACGGAGCGTCGTGCTGATCGTCGAGCGGGGCGTCGGTCGGGGCATCGGTCCGGGCATCGGTCCGGGCATCGTTCAAGGCATCGGTCGGGGCGGCGTCCGATGCGGCGGATACGGCGCCACCCGGAGCCCTCTGCGCGGTCATGCCCCGAGTATGGGCATACGAAGGATCAATGCCACCCCTCGGTGCACCCCTCTGTAGGGGGACTCACATCACCGCGCCGGGACTCACACCGCTGTTCCGAGCCTCCTCACACCGCCCGCAGCAACACCGCGGGCTGCTCCACGCAGTCCGCCACGAACCGCAGGAACCCGCCCGCCGTACCTCCGTCGCACACCCGGTGGTCGAAGGTGAGCGAGAGCTGCACGACGTGGCGCACAGCCAACTCCCCTTGGTGCACCCACGGCTTGGGCACGATCCGGCCCACGCCGAGCATGGCCGCCTCGGGGTGATTGATGATCGGCGTGGATCCGTCGACCCCGAACACCCCGTAGTTGTTCAACGTGAACGTGCCGCCCGTCAGTTCCCCCGGTGTCAGCTTCCCGTCCCGCGCCGCCCGGGTGAGCCGGATCAGCTCGGTGTTGACCGATTCGGTGGTCCGCGCGTTCGCGTTCCTGACCACGGGAACGACCAGGCCGCGGTCGGTCTGTGCGGCGAAGCCGATGTGGACATCGGCGAGCCTGACCACCTCGCGCGCCTCCATGTCCACGGTGGAGTTGAGCATCGGATAGCGAGCCAGTGCGGCCACACTGATGCGGGCGAACAGCGCGAGCAGCGAGATCTTCTGCCCGTCGCCCTCCTTCACGGCCGCGTTCATCGCGGCGCGCGCCGCAAGCAGTTCGGTCGCGTCGGCATCGACCCAGCAGGTGGCTTCCGGTATCTCACGCCTGCTGCGGGACATCTTGTCCGCGACGAGGCCCCTGATGCCGGTCAGCGGATAGCGGACCTCCGTCCCCGGCGCTTCCCGGAGCTCCTCGCTCGCCGGTACCACCGCCGGGCGCGTGAGCGTGTCCTCGTACGCGGTCGCCTCGTGGGCGGTCGTCTCGTGAGCGGTCGTCCGCCCCTCCACGATGGCCGTCTCCACGTCGGCCCGCATGATCAGCCCGTCCGGGCCCGTGCCCGTCAACTCCCGCAGTTCCACGCCGTTCTCACGCGCCAGCTTCCGTACGAGGGGCGAGATCACCGGTATCGGGCCGTCCGCGTGCGGGAAGGTGCCCGAACCAGAACCGGCGGCCTCGGGCGTCCCGGCAGGCTGCCGCAGCCGCGGCGGCTTCTCCTGCCGGACGGGTTGCCGGGCGGGCTGCGAGGCAGGCTTCGGGGCGGATTGTGTGGCGGGCCCCGCCGACCGCACCCGCCTGCGCCGCGCGGGTGCCGCGGCCGTTCCGTACCCGACGAGGACGTTGCCGGAGGACTCCTCGGCGGCAGCCGCTTGCAGCGCCCGCTCCGCCGGCTCCTGCGGCGCCGGGCCCGCGTTCCCGTCCGGAGCGCCGACGGCGACCGTCAACAGCGTGGATCCCACCGGAAGTTCCGTACCCTCTTCACCGAAGCGAGCCGTCACCACCCCTCCGTACGGGCAGGGCACCTCCACCATCGCCTTGGCCGTCTCCACCTCGACGACGGGCTGGTCCACGGCGACGACATCGCCGACCTGGACGAGCCAGCGGGTGATCTCCGCCTCCGTGAGCCCCTCACCGAGGTCGGGCAGCTTGAATTCAAGGTTGTTCACCTGCAGACCGGGCGCCATCAGCTGTCCGCCTCCCACTGCAGACGCGCGACCGCGTCCAGGATCCGGTCCACGCCCGGCAGGTGATGCCGCTCGAGCATCGGCGGCGGATAGGGGATGTCGAATCCGGCGACGCGCAGGACCGGCGCCTGAAGGTGGTGGAAGCACCGCTCGGTGACGCGGGCGGCGATCTCCCCGCCGGGGCCGCCGAACCCGCCCGACTCGTGCACGACGACCGCGCGCCCGGTCCGCCGCACGGAAGCGGCCACCGTCTCGTCGTCGAAGGGCACGAGGGAGCGCAGATCGACCACTTCGAGGTCCCAGCCCTCGGCTACCGCAGCCTCGGCCGCCTCCAGGCAGACGGGCACGGAAGGCCCGTACGTCAGGAGCGTGGCGCTGCGCCCGGTGCGCCGCACCACCGCCTTGCCTATGGGTTCAACGGTTTGCGGTGCGTCCGGGTTCCAGTCGGCCTTGGACCAGTAGAGGCGCTTCGGCTCCAGGAAGACGACCGGGTCGTCGGATGCGATGGAGGCCCTCAGCAGGCCATAGGCGTCGGCGACCGTGGCGGGCGTGACGACATGGAGCCCCGGAGTCGCCATGTAGTACGCCTCGGAGGAGTCGCTGTGGTGCTCGACGCCTCCGATGCCACCGCCGTAGGGCACGCGCACCGTGATGGGCAGCGGCATCGCGCCCCGTGTGCGGTTCCGCATCCGCGCCACGTGGGAGATGAGCTGCTCGAAGGCGGGATAGGCGAACGCGTCGAACTGCATCTCGACGACGGGCCGAAGGCCGTACATCGCCATGCCGACGGCCGTCCCCAGGATGCCCGCCTCGGCGAGCGGTGTGTCCGTACAGCGGTCCTCGCCGAACTCCTTGGTGAGTCCGTCGGTGACCCGGAAGACCCCGCCGAGCGCCCCGACGTCCTCTCCGAGGACGTGTACGGCCGGGTCATCGGCCAGGGAGTCGCGCAGCGCGCGCCCGAGCGCCTGCGCCATGGTCGCCGGTTTGGCTGTCTTCTTGGTGGCCCGTTCGGCCGCGATCGTGCTCATCGCGCGTTCCCCTCGCCGTCCGCGTTCTCCGCGTCGTCTTCTGCCTCGAGCTCGGCCCGCAGCTGGGCCGCCTGCTCGCGCAGTTGGGTGGTCTGCTCGGCGTACACATGGCTGAAGAGGTCCATGGGGTTCAGCTCAGGGTCCCGGTTCATGCGTTCGCGCAGGTCGGCCGCCATGGCCTCGGCGTCGTCGCGGACCGCCCGCGTCCGGTCATCGTCGAGGAGGCCGCGCTCGGTCAGCTCCCGCTCCAGGAGCAGGATCGGGTCGTGCGCGCGCCAGGCCTCGACCTCCGCGTCCCCGCGGTAACGCGTGGCGTCATCGGCGTTCGTATGGGCCTCCATGCGGTACGTCACCGCTTCGACGAGCGTGGGGCCGCCGCCCTGACGCGCGCGGGACACCGCGTCGCTCAGCACCTCGTGCACCGCCGCAGCGTCATTGCCGTCCACCAGGCGTCCCGGCATTCCGTACCCGACGGCCTTGTGGGCAAGGGACGGGGCCGCCGTCTGCTTGTCGAGCGGCACGGAGATCGCGAAGCCGTTGTTCTGCACCAGGAAGACGACGGGCGCCTGCCAGACGGCCGCGAAGTTCAGTGCCTCGTGGAAATCGCCCTCGCTGGTGCCGCCGTCGCCGACCATGGCGAGCGCGACCACGTCGTCGCCCTTCAGGCGGGCGGCGTGCGCGAGCCCCACGGCGTGCGGGAGCTGGGTCGCCAGAGGGGTGCACAGGGGCGCTATGCGGTACTCACGCGGGTCGTACCCGGTGTGCCAGTCGCCGCGCAGCAAGGTCAGCGCCTGGACGGGGTCGAGGCCACGGGCGACCGCGGCGAGCGTGTCCCGGTAACTGGGGAAGAGCCAGTCCCGCTCCTTGAGGACGAGCGCGGCGGCCACCTCGCACGCCTCCTGGCCGGTGCTCGACGGGTAGACGGCGAGCCTGCCCTGCTTCGTGAGGGCGGTTGCCTGGGTGTTGTACCGCCGTCCGCGCACCAGCTGTGCGTACAGGCGGCCCAGGAGCTCGTCGTCGGCCTTGCCGGCGGCCTCCGTGCCCAGGACGCGGTACGGCTCCGCGTCGGGCAGCAGCGGCGCGGGATCGGTCCTGAGCTGCCATGCGGGTGGCGGGGTGGGCCGGTAGACGCCCCGCTGCTCCATGACCGTCATGTCGGCACCTCCATGTGGAAGCGATCTCCTCTTGGGAGCGGCAAAGAGGCGCGGCAATGTGAGGCGCCTCACCTACCGATTGTTCGGTCGTCGGCACATTTTGGCTACAGGCACCTCCAGGCTGTGGACAAACGGTTCTCCACAGCCTGGGATGGATGCAGTACGTCCATGGTAGGGAGGCGGGGGGACATGGCATCTGAACGAATGGCCGACGGGCGCGACGGTGATCGTCCGGAAATCCGGCCCGGCGACCGCCAGGAGGACCTGCCCCGCCCGCTGGACCCGATCGATCGCGACATCCTGCACATCCTGCACACTGACGGTCGCGCGTCGATACGGTCCGTGGCCGAGCGCGTCCATGTGTCACGGGCCAACGCGTACGCACGCATCAACCGGCTCATCGACGACGGAGTGATCCGCGGCTTCGGCGCGCGGATCAACCACGAGCGGGCAGGCCAGGGTGCGTCCGCGTACATCACGCTCAAGATCGTCCAGAACACCTGGCGCACGGTCCGCGAGCATCTGCGCACGCTGCCGGGCGCTTCGCACATCGCGCTGGTCAGCGGAGACTTCGACGTGCTGCTCTTGGTGCACACGCCGGACAACCGCGCGCTGCGCGAGCTGGTCCTCACCCGGCTGCAGTCCATCCCCGAAGTGCTCAGCACGCGTACGTTGCTGGTCTTCGAGGAGGACGACCTGGATCCGGAGAGCTGACCCGTCAGCCGCCGCTGCGGAGCCCCGCGAAGGCCAACTGCACGACGGCGTCGGCGACCTGCTCGCCCGATGAGGCGCCACGGGCCTCCGGCTTGTACCACTCCACGATGGAGTTGATCATGCCGAAGAGCAGCCGGGTGGCGAGGCGCAGCTCGACGTCCGAGCGCAGGTCGCCGTCGGCGATGGCTTCCTTGAGCAGATCGGCGACCTGCTGGTCGAACTCCCTGCGGCGCTCCATGGCCCACCGCTCGGTGTCCGTGTTGCCCCGCACGCGCAGGAGCAGCGTCACATAGGGCAGCTCGGCGATCAGCACCTCGACGGTGCGGCGAGTGACGTGCTCCAGGCGCTGCACGGCGGTGCCCACGCGCGCGTGCTCCTCGGCGAGGATTCCGAAGAGCCCGTCGAGCGCGCGGCTCACCGCACGGCGCAGCAACTCCTCCTTGCCGGACACGTGGTGGTAGATCGAGGACTTGGAGATGCCGGCGGCCTTGGAGAGGTGCTCCATGGACGTGCCGTCGTAACCGCGCTCGTTGAAGACCCGGACCGCCACCGTCAGGAGGGTCTCCGGGGTGTACGTGTCGCGCCTGGTGGTGGTCATGCGTAGAGGTCCTCTCGCGCTGCCGCGCTGCGCAGTCCCTGGGACGGCGCGTAGCGGCCGGTGGGGTACTCCTGGTGCAGGCATTCCAGGATGTCGATGGCCCAGTGCGCGTTGAGCGCCTCGCCCCATTCGAGCGGTCCACGTGGGTAGTTGACGCCCAGGCGCATCGCCGTGTCGATGTCCTCTCTGCTGGCGACACCGCGCGCGACGGCGTCCTGGGCGAAGTCGACGAGCATGGCGACGGTACGGGCCACGATCATCCCCGGGGCATCGGCGATGACACTGACCTGCTTGCCCAGTGCCTGGAAGAGGCCCACGGCCTCGTGGAGCTGGTCCTCGCTCACCGCCACGGAGGGGGACAGGGCGATCCTGGTCGCGGAACGGTAGTCCAGCGCGAGATCGAACTGGATCACCGCCGTCTCGGCGTCGCCCCCTGCGCAACCGTCGGCCAGATACATCCTTACGCCGCTGGGCAGTTCGAGCCAGCCGGGGCGGTCGGGGTCGTAGGGCTCCTTGTGCACGACGTCGATACCGGCTTCGTCGAACAGCCCGACAAGGTCCTGCGCCTGGAACTGGTCTCCGTGCACCGCGACGGACGCCGGGGCCGGTGCGGGCGCCGCCGTGTGGGGCTCGGCGCGCGATGCGTCGTCCCCGTACGCGTACCAGCCCTGACCCGACTTACGGCCCAGGCGGCGTGATTCGACGAGGCGGCGCTGGGCGAGTGACGGCGTGAACTTGGGGTCCTGGTAGAAGGACTCCCACACGGAGCGGGTGACGGCTTCGTTCACGTCCTGGCCGATGAGATCGGTGAGTTCGAAGGGGCCCATCTTGAAGCCGCCGGATTCGCGCAGGACGGCGTCGATGGTGGCCGGGTCGGTGGCCCGCTCCTCGTAGAGTCGCAGCGCCTCGGCGTAGAAGGGGCGGGCGATCCGGTTGACGATGAAGCCGGGGGTGTCCGCGCTGCGCACCGGCGTCTTGCCCCAGGCCCGCGCCGTCTCGTACGCGCGCGTGGCGGCCGTTTCGTCGGTCGCGAAGCCGCTGACCACCTCGACCAGGGGGAGGAGCGGCGCGGGGTTGAAGAAGTGCAGTCCGACGAAGCGACCGGGCTTCTCGAGCGTGCCCGCGATGGCGGTGACCGAGAGGGAAGAGGTGTTGGTGGCGAGGAGACAGTTCTCGCCGACGATCTTTTCAAGATCCTCGAAGAGGCTCTGTTTGACAGGCAGTTGTTCCAGGATCGCCTCGATGACGAGTCCGCACCCGGCAAGATCGGCGAGGCTGCCGACCGGCATGATCCGGCCTCCCGCGGCGGACCGGTCGTCGGCCGTGAGCCTGCCCTTCTCGACGAGCCGGTCCAGGCGTGCGCCGATCGCGGCGGCCGCGGTCTTCGCCTGGCCCTCAACGGCGTCGTACAGCCGCACGGGGTGACCGGCCAGCAGGGCGACCTGGGCGATGCCCTGGCCCATGGTGCCGGTGCCGACCACGGCAACGGGGCTGCTGAGCTCGAGTGCTGTCATGCTCGCGATCCTCCCGCACGAGATGTCCGCCGGAGGGTGCGGGGGTGCCCGGCGAGAAGTTGTCCACAGGTTCGGCGGACCCCCTTGTCCCGACCGATCGTTCGGTTACTCTAGCTCTGTCCGTCTGTTCCTGCCCACTGCCCTGCCCAGCTCGCCGGCTCGACGAAGAGCCGGCTCGACGAGGAGTTGGTCCGATATGGCCGCCGAACTCACCGCGCACCAGCTGATCGCCACGCACCGGCCCACGCTCGACCAGGCCCTTGAGACGATCCGCACACGCGCGTACTGGTCGCCGCACCCCGAGCACCCCAAGGCCTACGGAGAGAACGGCAGCCTGAGCCTGCCCGAGGGCAAAACCGCCTTCGACGCCCTCCTGGGCAGCCGCTTCGATCTCGACCAGCCGGGCACGGACGACTGGACAGGCGCGGAAGTCTCTCCGTACGGAACCGAGTTGGGCATCACATACCCCCACCCGGACATCGACACGCTGCTGCCCGCGATGCGCGCCGGAATGCGTGCCTGGCGCGAGGCGGGCGCGGAAGTGCGCGCGATGGTCTGTCTGGAGATCCTGTCGCGCATCAGCGCCCGCACGCACGAGATGGCCCACGCGGTCATGCACACCAGCGGCCAGGCCTTCATGATGGCCTTCCAGGCGGGCGGTCCGCACGCCCAGGACCGCGGCCTCGAAGCGGTGACGTATGCGTACGCCGAGCAGGCACGCACCCCTGACGCCGCCGAGTGGTCCAAGCCCCAGGGCAAGCGCGACCCGATCGCGCTGGACAAGCGCTTCACGCCCGTGGGGCGCGGCATCGCGCTCCTGATCGGCTGCAACACGTTCCCGACGTGGAACGGCTACCCGGGCCTGTTCGCCTCACTGGCCACCGGAAACCCCGTCCTGGTCAAGCCCCACCCGCGCGCGGTGCTTCCGCTCGCGCTGACGGTGCGCATCGCGCGCGAGGTCCTCGCCGAGGCGGGCTTCGACCCGAACCTGGTGTGCCTGGCCGCCGAGCGCCCCGGTGAGGGCATCGCCAAGAACCTCGCCGTCCGCCCCGAGATCAAGATCATCGACTACACGGGCTCGACGGCCTTCGGTGACTGGCTGGAGGCCAACGCCCGCCAGGCGCAGGTCTACACGGAAAAGGCCGGCGTGAACACGGTCGTCGTCGACTCGACCGACAACTACAAGGGGATGCTGTCCAACCTGGCCTTCTCCCTGTCGCTGTACAGCGGCCAGATGTGCACGACCCCGCAGAACCTCCTGATCCCCCGGGACGGCATCGCGACGGACGCCGGGGCGAAGTCGTACGACGACGTGGTGTCCGACCTCGCCGCGTCGGTGAACGGCCTGCTCGGCGACGACGCCCGGGCGAACGGCATCCTCGGCGCCCTGGTGAACCCGGACGTGAAGGCCCGCCTCGAGGCTGCGGCCGGACTCGGCGAAGTGGCTCTCCCCTCACGGGAGATCAGCAACCCCGAGTTCCCGGACGCCGTGGTCCGCACCCCGGTCATCGTCAAGCTGGACGGCGCGAAACCGGACGCCGAGGCGGTCTATCTGAACGAGTGCTTCGGCCCCGTCTCCTTCGCCGTCGCGGTCGACTCCTCCGCGGACGCCGTGGAGTTGCTGCGCCGCACGGTGCGCGACAAGGGCGCGATGACGGTCGGCGCGTACACGACCTCGGACGAGGTGTCCGGCGCCGTGGAGGAGACCTGCCTCGAGGAGTGCGCCCAGCTCTCCTTGAACCTCACGGGCGGCGTCTATGTGAACCAGACGGCGGCGTTCTCGGACTTCCACGGCTCGGGCGGCAACCCGGCGGCGAACGCCGCCCTGTGCGACGGAGCCTTCGTGGCCAACCGCTTCCGCGTGGTGGAGGTGCGCAGGGACGCCTGACGCGAAGGGCGCCCTGGCGGCGGGTTCAGGCCTCCGCGCCCGGAGGCCTGCCCGTCGGCCCGCTCGCCGACCAGTGGAAGAGCGTCATCCCGACGCTGGTGGCCAGGTTGTAGCTGGAGACCTGGGGCCGCATCGGCAGCGACACCAAGTGGTCGGTGCGCTCCCGCAGTTGCCCTGACAGGCCGCTGCGCTCGGACCCGAAGGCCAGCACGGCGTCGTCCGGCAGCTTCAGGCCACGGATGTCCTCGCCCTCCGCGTCGAGCGCGAACACCGGCCCCGGCGGCAGCTCGGAGACGTCCACCCGCTCGACGGCGGTGGCGAAATGCAGGCCCGCGCCCCCGCGTACGACCGTGGGATGCCAGGGGTCGATCGTGCCGGTCGTGACAACGCCCGTCGCCCCGAACCCCGCCGCGAGCCGGATCACGGCCCCGGCATTGCCCAGATTGCGGGGGTCGTCGAGGACGACGACCGGCGCGATCCTGGGCATGCGGGCCAGCGCATCGAGGTTGGCCGTCCGGGAAGGGCGTACCGCGAGAGCGGCCACCCCCGTGGGATGCAGACGCGGCACAAGGGCGCGCAGGGTTCCGTCCGGGACCTGGACGAGGAGGGCGTCGAGGGCGTCCTTCACATCCGGCGCGAGCTCGTCGGCGAGGGCGAGGACAGCGGACCTGTCGCTGGTCAACGCCGAGGGAATCACCGCTCCGAAGCGCAGCGCGTGCTTGATGGCATGGAAGCCGTCGAGGAGCACGGAAGTGTCCGCGATCCCTCTCCAGGCGCGCACGGCACCGTCCGGATCACGCACGGCATCGTCCGGATCACCCTGGTGCGTCCCGCTCATCCCGCGTACGTCCCGTTCATGAAGGGAAGCCTACGCGCGCGTGCTCGGTGGATTCCTGGGCCGGTTCCTCGTCCGCGCCGCGCTGCGGCGGCACCGTACCGCCGCGCGAGAACAGCGAAAACCGTGAGAGCAGCGCTACCCGCGCGCGCGTCGTCCATCCGCCGACGCGCCGCAGGAACGACGTCGGCAGGAACACCGCGTCAGCCGCGATCATCGCGAGCGAGAAGAACGGCAGACCGAGGACGACCGCGATGACCGCGTGCTCGCAGATCATGGCGGCAAGCAGGACGTTCTTGACCCTCCTGTTGAAGAGGGTGAAGGGGAAGGCGACCTGCACGGCGACCGTCCCGTACGTCACCAGCATCACCATGAGGCCGTGCGAGGCGAGCAGGTCGGAGAGCGCGGGCCAGGGGGAGAAGTAGTCCAGACGCAGCGGGTAGTAGATGGCCGTGCCGTCCTGCCATCGGCTGCCCTGGATCTTGTACCAGCCGGCCGTCGCGTAGATCAGACACGCCTCGACCATGATCACAAGCAGTGCGGCGTTGTGCGCGAGCTTGACGACGACATCGAGCAGCTTGCGCGCCTCGCCGTCGGGCGCGCGCCGTCCGACGGCCCACCACAGGCCGTGCGCGAGCCACAGCCCCCAGAAGAACAGGAGCCAGCCCCCGCTGAGTTGCCCCATGAACGTCACCACGGAGAGGCCGAGCCCAAGGACCCACCACAGCACGGGACCGACCCTGTCGACGGGCTCGGCTGTCTTTCCCTGCTCGACCGGTGTCTTCCCTTGCTCGACCGGTGTCTTCTTCTCGACCGACGCCGTACGCGCGCGTGCGGCGCGCCGGGCGTCGAGCGACCAGACCTGGCCGCAGCGCGTGAACACCAGATAGGTCGCCATGAGGTGGATGACGTTGTCGCCGCCGTCGCCCATGAAGATGGAGCGGTTCTGCAGCGAGAGCACGCCGATCATGAAGATCACGGACATCGTGCGGGTGCGCCAGCCGAGCATCAGCAGGGCGCTGCTCAAGATGGCGAGCACGTAGACGGTCTCGAACCAGATGCGCCCGTCGGACCACATCAGGGCCGTGAAGGCGTCGTTCTCGGCGATGAGCTGCTGGGCCATGTCCCAGTTCCACGGGCTGTCGGGCCCGTAGAGCTCGTGGCGGTTGGGGAGTTCGCGCAGCAGGAAGAGCAGCCAGGTGGCGGCGAACCCGATGCGGATCACAGCGGTCTGACGGGGGCCGAGAGCGGCCGCGGTGATCCGTTCGATGCCGTGCCCGAGCTGGGAGCCGAAGCGGTTCATCGGGCGTCCCCCTCGGACTCCTGAGCCTTGCCCAGGGGCATGTCGTCGGGCGTCACGGACCACCACGACAGCTGGCGGAGCACCGGTTTGGTGTTGACCTTCTCATCGCTCCACCCGGGGGCGGGCACGTTCGTGGTCTTGGAGCGGACCTGGACGCGCTCGATGGTGGCACCGGGGCCCATCGGCTCCTCACGCTCGACGCGCATCACCACGATGCGGCGGATGTAGCGCTCCGAGAGCTCCCCGCGCAGGCCGCGGGGACGATTCTGCGCGTCGTGCGCGCCCACGTAGAAGTCCCAGGCCCTTCGCAGTTCGTTCTGCTGCGTGTGGCTTGGCAGCAGATTGCCGTCGATGGCGGCGCCGTCGCGCGCCGAGAGGTCGTACCAGCCGGTGGTCCGGGTGTCTCCCCCGTCCGTACGCACCTCGGCGCGGGCCTGCACCGCGATGTTCTGCTGCATCGGGTTGGGCGCGAAGAGCTTCCAGTTCTGCTCGAACTCGGGGTAGATCCAGTCGTCGACGACCTGCCCGTGCTGCTTGGTCATGGTGTTCGCGGGGGCGACGTGGAGGAAGAGCATCCCGACGTGGACGCAGGCCGTGGCGGCAATGAGCGCCATCGCGAGCGCACCCGCGACCTGATAGCGCGGGGAGAGGGCGGCGATGCCGGTGCGGGGCGGGGATACGGCGCCGGTGGAGGGGAGCGGCGGCTCGTGTGCCTCGATGGGCCCGTTCGTGTCGGTGGGCGGGAGCGGCGGCCCGTTCGTGTCGGTGGGCGGGAGCGGCGGCTCATTCGCGTCGGCGGACGGGAGCGGCGGCTCGCTCGCGTTGTTGTCGTTCGCGTCCATTCCGCCCCGATTCCCGATCCCGCACGGTGTTCGCCCGTCGGCCCGCCCGTCACACGGCTCTCTACCGCCCGCTTCGCACCGGAACGGTACTCATGCCTGCGCGCCAGGCACAGCGTCCGTGAAGTTATCCACAGGGTTGACACCTTATGGCGCTGAGCCGCACCATTGAATTCCACGAACCGAACGATCGGTCGGTCGGTAGGTGGGCTAAAGGTCGAGGGGGACCGCGATGGCGACAGCAGCCGAGCACCAGACGGCCCGGTCCGAGCCGGACCAGGCAGCGGCCGACGCCGCACGCACAGCGGCGCACACATCAGCGTTCGACGCCGCGGTCGCGGCCGACGAGCGCATCGAGCCGCGCGACTGGATGCCCGACGCCTATCGCGCCTCGCTGGTCAGGCAGATAGCGCAGCACGCCCACTCCGAGATCATCGGCATGCAGCCGGAGGCCAACTGGATCACGCGCGCCCCGTCCCTGCGTCGCAAGGCGATCCTGATGGCCAAGGTGCAGGACGAGGCCGGTCACGGCCTGTATCTGTACAGCGCGGCCGAGACCCTCGGCACCAGCCGCGACGAGCTGCTCGACAAGCTGCACTCGGGCCGCCAGAAGTACTCGTCGATCTTCAATTACCCGACGCTGACCTGGGCGGACGTCGGCGCGATCGGCTGGCTGGTGGACGGCGCCGCGATCACGAACCAGGTCCCGCTGTGCCGCTGTTCGTACGGGCCCTATGCCCGCGCGATGGTCCGCGTCTGCAAGGAGGAGTCGTTCCACCAGCGCCAGGGGTATGAATCGCTGCTCGCCCTCAGCCGAGGCACCGAGGCCCAGCACGCGATGGCGCAGGACGCGGTGGACCGCTGGTGGTGGCCTTCCCTGATGATGTTCGGCCCGCCCGACGACGAGTCGTCGCACTCGGAGCAGTCGATGACCTGGAAGATCAAGCGCCACTCGAACGACGAGCTGCGCCAGCGCTTCGTGGACATCTGCGTCCCCCAGGCCGAGTCGCTCGGACTCACTCTCCCCGACCCGGACCTCGTGTGGAACGAGGAGCGGGGGCAGCACGACTTCGGCCCGATCGACTGGACGGAGTTCTGGGCGGTCCTCAAGGGCAACGGCCCCTGTAACGACCAGCGGATCACCCAGCGCAGGAGCGCGCACGAAGAAGGCGCATGGGTGCGCGAGGCAGCGGCGGCGTTCGCCGCGAAGCACGGGGAGGCGAAGGCATGAGCAGCTCGACCGAATGGCCGCTGTGGGAGGTGTTCGTGCGCTCCCGCCGCGGGCTCTCCCACACCCACGCGGGCAGCCTGCACGCACCGGACGCGGAGATGGCCCTGCGCAATGCCCGCGATCTGTACACCCGCAGAAGCGAAGGCGTCTCGATCTGGGTCGTGCCGTCCACACAGATCACCGCTTCCTCGCCGGACGAGAAGGACTCCTTTTTCGAACCGGCGGGCGACAAGCCCTACCGCCACCCGACCTTCTACGACATCCCGGACGGGGTGAAGCACCTGTGACCACGCCACTGACCCCCACGGCCACTGCCACCGCCCTCGCCCTGGGCGATGACGCGCTGGTGCTCTCGCACCGCCTTGGGGAGTGGGCGGGCCACGCACCCGTCCTCGAAGAAGAGGTCGCCCTCGCGAACATCGCCCTCGACCTGCTCGGCCAGGCACGTGTCCTGCTCTCCCTGGCGGGGGACGAGGACGAACTGGCCTATCTGCGCGAGGAGCGCGCCTTCCGCAACCTCCAGCTGGTCGAGCAGCCGAACGGCGACTTCGCCCACACCATCGCCCGCCAGCTCTACTTCTCCACCTACCAGACCCTGCTGTACGGCCAGTTGGCGAGCAACGACAGCATGTTCGCCCCACTGGCGGCGAAGGCGGTCAAGGAAGTCGCCTATCACCAGGATCACGCGGAGCAGTGGACCCTGCGGCTCGGCGACGGGACGGCGGAGAGCCACCAGCGGATGGAGAGCGGTCTTGACGCGCTCTGGAGGTTCACCGGGGAGATGTTCCAGCCGGTGGAGGGTCTCGACGGCGCGCACGGCACCGAAGGTGTCGACTGGCCGGCGCTGCGGGAGAGCTGGACGGCCTCGGTGACCGCCGTCATCGAGAAGGCGACCCTGACCGTGCCCACCGGTCCGCAGGAAGGGGCCTGGGCCGCGGGCGCGGGCCGCCAGGGTCTGCACACCGAATCCTTCGGGCGGATGCTCGCCGAGATGCAGCATCTGCACCGCAGCCACCCGGGGGCGTCATGGTGACCACCGCGCTCGAGGAAGAGCTCCTGGCCCTCGCGGGCTCCGTACCCGACCCGGAGCTGCCGGTCATCACGCTCGCCGAGCTCGGGGTCCTGCGCGGCGTTCGCGTCCGCGGCATCGGCAAGGTCGACGTCGAGCTGACCCCCACCTACACCGGGTGCCCGGCCATAGAAGCCATGACCGCCGACATCGAGCAGGTGCTGCGCGAGCGCGGCATGGCAGAGGTCTCCGTGCACACCGTGCTCTCCCCCGCCTGGTCGACGGACGACATCAGCGCCGAGGGCCGCCGCAAACTGGCGGAGTTCGGCATCGCGCCGCCCCGCCCGCACAGCACCGGCGAACCGATACCGCTCACCCTCTCGGTCCGCTGCCCGCACTGCGGATCGACCGACACCGAACTGCTCAGCCGCTTCTCGTCGACGGCCTGCAAGGCCCTGCGTCGGTGCGTTGCCTGCCGTGAACCGTTCGACCACTTCAAGGAGTTGTGATGGCACGCTTCCACCAGCTCCGGGTAGCGGCGGTCGAGCAGCTCACCGACGACTCCGTGACGCTGACCTTCGATGTGCCGCCCGCCCTGCGCGAGGAGTACGTCTACGCACCGGGCCAGCACCTGGCCGTCCGCCGCTTCGTCGACGGCACCGAGATCCGTCGCACGTACTCGATCTGCGCCCCCGCGCCCCATCCCGAACGCCCGTCGGAGCCGCGGACCCTGCGGGTCGGGGTGCGCTTCGTCGAAGGCGGCGCCTTCTCGACGTACGCCCTGAAGGAAGTCGCCGTCGGCGATGAGCTGGAGGTGATGACCCCGGGCGGGCGCTTCACGCTGGAGCCGGCGCCCGGGCGCTATGCGGCGGTGGTCGGCGGAAGTGGGATCACTCCGGTGCTCTCCATCGTCACGACGCTCCTTGAGCGCGAACCGAGCGCCACGTTCTGCCTCATCCGGAGCGACCGCACGGCCGCGTCGACGATGTTCCTGGAAGAGGTCGCCGACCTCAAGGACCGCTGGCCGGACCGGTTCCAGCTGGTCACGGTGCTCTCCCGGGAAGAGCAGCAGTCGGGGCTCGACTCCGGGCGGCTCGACGAGGAGAGACTCGGCAGGCTGCTGCCCGCGCTCCTGCCCGTCGAGGAGGTGTCCGGCTGGTTCCTGTGCGGTCCGTTCGGTCTGGTGCAGGGCGCGGAGAAGACACTGCGCCGCCTGGGCGTGACGCGTCAGCTCATCCACGAGGAGATATTCCACGTGGACGACGGCCTCACCTCACCGTCGCTCACCTCACAAGCGACCGCAGCCACGACGGCCGCCCCCGCGCACAGCACCGTGACGGTGACGCTCGACGGGCGCTCCGGCACCTGGCCGGTCCAGGAGGGGGAGTCCTTGCTGGACACCGTGCTGCGCAACCGCGCGGACGCTCCGTATGCCTGCAAGGGCGGGGTGTGCGGGACCTGCCGGGCCTTCCGGGTCTCGGGCGAGGTGCGGATGACCCGCAACTTCGCGCTGGAGCCGGAGGAGACAGAAGCGGGGTATGTGCTCGCGTGCCAGTCTCATCCGGCCACGGACACGGTGGAGTTGGACTTCGACCGCTGAGATCTGCGCAGCTCCCGTCACTACTCCCGTCACTGCGCCCCTCACTGTTCCCTTCCCATAGAACCTGTTCTATCTTGACGACCCGTCAGAAACGACGGGCGTAGCAGAGACAGAGCCGTCGGGCCGGTGCACGGGAGGACAAGCAGTGGACTTCACCTTCACCGAGGAACAGCAGGCGGCCGTCGAGGTGGCGAAGGCGCTCTTCGCGTCCGTCGCACCCGACGGAGTACCGAGCCCCGCCCTCGTGCCGGGCGCCGTCGCCGAGGACTTCGACCGCGCGCTGTGGGCCAAGCTCGCCGGATCCGACCTGCTGAGCCTGCTCCTCGACCCCGAACACGGCGGCGCGGGCCTGGACGCCATCGCCCTCTGCCTGGTCCTGCGTGAGTCGGCGAAGAGGCTCGCCCGGGTTCCGCTCCTGGAGAGCAGCGCGGCCGCGTATGCCGTGCAGATGTACGGCGGCGAGGAATTGAAGCAGCGGATTCTGCCCGGGGCCGCCCGCGGAGAGCTCGTCCTGACCGTCGCGGCGAACGGCCGCAGCGGACACGACCCCGCCGAACTGTCAGTCACCGCGCGGCAGGACGGCGAGAGCTGGCTGCTCGACGGCACACAGACAGCCGTGCCCTGGGCACAGAACGCCGACTTCATCGTGGTGCCCGCCCACACCTCAGCCGGCCGAGCCGTTCTCGCCCTGATCCCCCGCGTGCACGAAGGCCTCGCCCTCGCCGAGCAGGTGTCCACGAGCGGTGAGCGCCTCGGCGAGCTCAGCCTGGATTCCGTGCGGATCGGCGGCGCCGACGTCATCGAGGCCGACGGGGCCTGGGACTGGCTGCGCGATCTGCTCGCCACCGGGACCTGCGCCCTCGCGCTCGGCCTCGGCGAGGGAGTACTGAGCATGACCAGCGAATACACCAGCAAGCGCGAGCAGTTCGGCTTCCCCGTCGCCACCTTCCAGGCCGTGGCAGTGCAGGCGGCCGACCGTTACATCGACCTGCGCGCGATGGAGGTCACCCTCTGGCAGGCCGCCTGGCGCATCAGCTCGGGCGCGAGCGGCGCCCTGCCCGCCACGGGGGACGTGGCCGTCGCCAAGATCTGGGCGTCGGACGGCGTACGCAGGGTCGTGCAGACGGCGCAGCACCTGCACGGCGGCTTCGGTTCCGACACCGACTATCCCCTGCACCGCTACCACGCGTGGGCCAAGCAGCTGGAGCTGTCCCTCGGCCCGGCAGCGGCGCACGAGGAGGCACTGGGCGACCTGCTCGCCGCCCACCCGCTCGGCTGAGGCAGCCCCAGAACCAGGCAGCAGCCGAACTAGATCACGGTGCCCGGCTGGCCCTTGTCGTCGACGACGGGGCGACCCGCGGCCTGCCAGCTCTGCATGCCGCCGTCGACGTTCACCGCGTCGATACCCTGCTGGACGAGGTACATGGCGACCTGCGCCGAGCGTCCACCGACCCGGCAGATGACATTGACCTTGCCGTCCTGCGGGGCGGCCTCGGTCAATTCGCCGTAGCGGGAGACGAACTCGCTCATCGGGATGTGCAGCGCCCCCTCGGCGTGCCCCGCCTGCCACTCCTCGTCCTCACGGACGTCCAGGAGAAAGTCGCCGCCAGTGAGGTCGCCGACGCCGACCGTGGGCACGTGAGATCCGAAAGCCATGCCCTGACGCTACCCGACGGCCCGGGAGACCAGCCAAGAGGCCAACTAGGAAATCAGCCTAGGAGATCAGCCGCGCAAGCTCGGCCTCGCGCTCGGTGACCTGCGCGAGCAGCTGCTCGGCGATCTCCTCCAGCAACTGGTCCGGATCGTCCGGCGCCATCCGCAGCATCGCGCCGATCGCACCCTCTTCCAGCTCCCGGGCGATCACGGTGAGCAGCTCCTTGCGCTGGGAGAGCCACTCGAGGCGTGCGTAGAGCTCTTCGCTCTTGTTCGGCCACTGCTGCTCGGCCACGGGACCGGCGGCCCACTCCTCGGACAGCTCCCGCAGCAAAACCTCGTCCCCACGGGCATAGGCGGCGTTCACCCGCGTGATGAACTCGTCGCGCCGGCCGCGCTCCTGCTCGTCCTGGGCCAGGTCGGGGTGGGACTTGCGGACGAGCTCGCGGTAGAGCTTGCGGGCCTCGTCGCTCGGCCGCACCCGCTGCGGCGGCCGCACCGACTGATCGGTCAGCATCGCGGCGGCTTCCGGATAGAGGCCCTCGCCGTCCATCCAGCCGTGGAAGAGCTCCTCGACGCCCGGCATCGGCATGACCCGCGCCCGCGCCTCGTCCGCCTTGCGCCGGTCCTCCGGGTCACCGCTCCGGGCCGCGAGGGCCTCGGCGATCTCCGCGTCCAGCTCGTCGAGGCGCGCGTACATCGGGCCGAGCTTCTGGTGATGGAGCCGGGAGAAGTTCTCCACCTCGACCCGGAACGTCTCCACGGCGATCTCGTACTCGATCAGCGCCTGCTCGGCCACCCGGACCGCCTTCTCAAGACGGTCTTCGGGCCGCGCGGCGCCGCCCTGCCCCGTCACCCCGTCAGGGGCTTCGCGACCAGCGGTCACGGGGTCGGGATCAGGCGTCTGGGGCTGCGTCGGCTCGGCTTCCGGGGTCGTCACCCGTCCAGCGTAGGCCACGCCGACACGGCCCCGGCCGTACGGCATCCAGCGCCCGCCCCACCCCGTTCAGTCCCCGGTCCACCCCCACGCCTCACACCCCGCCTACCCGCCGCCGCTCCCCGCGGCCACCCAGCTCCTCACACCCCAGCCTCCGCAGCCACCCGCCCCTCCTTGACCGCACGCACCAGCTCCCCGTGGTCCGCCTCCGTCCGGTTCGCGTACGTCACCGCGAACGCCGCCACCGCCGTGTCCAGCTCGTCGTTCTTCCCGACGTACCCCGCGATGAGCCGCGGATCGGCGCTGTGCGCGTGCGCGCGGGCCAGCAGAGCGCCGGTCATCCGGCCGTAGTCGTCGATCTGGTCGGCGGCGAGCGCGGCCGGGTCCACGCTGCCCTTGCGGTTCCTGAACTGCCGTACCTGGAAGGCCCGCCCGGCCACCGTCGTCCATCCCAGCAGGAAGTCGCTGACCACCTGCATCCGCTTCTGCCCGAGCACCACCCGGTGCCCCTCATGCGCGACCTCCGGCACCGCGAAGCCCGCCGTGGGCAGATGCGGGAGCAGTACGGAGGGCCGCGCCTCCTTGACCTGGAGCACCAGCGGCTCGCCCCGGTGGTCGAGCAGCAGCACGACATACGACCGCAGACCCACGCTGCCCGTGCCCACGACGCGGAAGGCCACGTCCTGGATCGCGTACCGCGCGAGCAGCGGCAGCCGGTCCTCGGACAGCGTGCCCACATACTCCCCGAGCGCGGAGGCGACCTCGGCCACCTCCGCGTCCGGTATCCGCCGCAGGACCGGCGGTGCGTCGACGAAGAGCCGCCGCCCCGCACGGCCGTCCTCGCCCTCGACGCGCTCGGTCGACTTGGCGGCGAACCGGGCGCTCGTGTTCTGCCGGGCCTTCTCGGAGACGCTCTCCAGGGTGCCGAGCAGATCCCGCGCATCCGTGTGCGAGACCAACTCCTCGTCCGCGATGGCGTTCCAGGCGTCGAGCGCCGGAAGCTTCGCGAGCAGCCGCATCGTGCGGCGGTAGGCCCCCACCGCCGCGAACGCCGCTTCTTCGCAGACGTCCTCGCTCGCCCCCGCCTCGCGCCCCGCGAGCACGAGGGATGCGGCTAGCCGCTTCACGTCCCACTCCCAGGGCCCGTGCCCCGTCTCGTCGAAGTCGTTCAGATCGATGATCAGGCCGCCCCGCGCGTCCGCGTACAGGCCGAAGTTCCCCGCGTGCGCGTCACCGCATATCTGGGCGCCTATCCCCGTCACAGGGGTCCGCGCGAGGTCGTACGCCATCAGACCGGCGGCACCGCGCAGGAAGGCGAAGGGCGAAGCGGCCATCCTGCCCATCCGGATCGGCGTGAGCTCGGGGAGCCTGCTGTGGTTGGACTCCTCCACGGCCTCGACCGGATCGGGTCGTCCTTCATCCTCGGCGAACCACTCGTGCGAGGCGCGGCTGACGCGCGCACGCAGCGCCTTGCCCTCGCGCTTCGGCGAAACTCCCGAAGTCCCCGGATCCGCCGACTCCTGCGAGGCCCACTCCGCGAACCCCTTCACGTACGGCAGCCGCGCACCGTTGATCCCCGCCATGACCACCCCCACCGTCCAGACCGTCGCAGGCGGCCCCGCACGGGCCCCACCTGGCATGAAGGTACCGCCGGGCGCCGACCGGCGTCAGAGCCTGTGGACAACCCGCAGCCCAGGGAAGAAGGCATGGGTGACCGGCATCACAATGGTGGACGGGTGGCTAACGCTTCGCGAGGCATGCCTTATTGTCCAAGGAAGCAAGCTACACACATTAGGAGACGGATGAAGACGCGCGCGGGCCTGACCGTCGACAGGATCATCCAGGCCGCTGCCGCTCTGGCTGACGAGGTCGGCTTCGAAGCGGTCACCCTCTCGGCCCTCGCCCGCAGCTTCGGCGTCAAAGATGCCAGCCTGTACTCGCACGTCAAGAACATTCAGGACGTACGCACGCGGGTGGCTCTGCTGGCGGCCGAGGAAATGGGCGCCGAACTCGCCGCCGCCATCGCCGGCCGCTCGGCCGAGGACGCACTGGCGGCCTTCGCCGACGCCTACCGTGACTTCGCCCTTCGCTACCCGGGCCGATACGCGGCGACACAGATGCGGCTGGATCTGGATCAGATCGCCGACGCGAAGGGGTTCATCCTCAACATCGAGCTGACGTACGCGGTGCTGCGCGCCTACGACCTGGAAGAGCCCGATCTGACCGACGCGGTGCGCTTCATGCGCAGTACGTTCCACGGCTTCATCAACATCGAGGCGGTCGGCGGGTTCGGGCATCCGCGCGGCATCGACGCGTCCTGGCGCAGGACCGTCGCGGCGGTGCACTCGGTGCTCCGGCAGTGGCCCCGCACCAAGGCAGCCCAGGGCCGGTCTCAAGCTTCCCGGTGACGGCCTCGGCAGACGATGGCGCGACAGAGGGACGTGCCCTGTCGCGCCTGCCTGCTTCCCGTCACTCGCCCCACTTCATGTAAATGACCGGCGGCTCGCGGCCGGGGAGCTGGCGCAGGGGGCCGAGGTCCAGGCCGAAGACCTCCCGCAGAGCGGTGGTCTCGCCGGGCCACTTGGGGTGGGCCAGCTCGTCGAAGGCGAGAATGCTGCCCTTGGTCAGGTGCGGCTTGATCGCCTCTAGGAGCTCCTTCGTCGGCTGGTACAGGTCGAGGTCGAAGTAGGCCATGGCGATGACCGTCTCCGGGTTCTCCTCCAGGTACCGCGGCACGGTCTCGCGTACGTCGCCCTGGACGACGAAGGAGCGCTGGATGTGCCCGAGGGGCTCGGTGGCCTCGTGGGCGGCCAGGACTTCGCGCAGGTGGTCGACCTCACCGTCGGGCGTCGCGAAACGTCCCGGGACGGCGCTGGTGCTGACCTTGTCGACGTCCTTGATGTCCTCGGGGAAGCCGGTGAAGGTATCGAAGCCGACGATGCGGCGCAGCGAGTTGTAGGGCTCGTAGATACTGCGCAACGCCGTCATCGTGGCCAGGTGACGGCCGTGCAGGACGCCGAACTCCATGATGGTGCCCGGGACTTCGGGCAGCATTCGGTAGAGCGCGTCCATGGACAGCAGGTCGGCCAGCTGGTGCCTTCGCATGTAGACCGACAGGTTGTCGATCAGGTACTCCGGCGGGATCGGTGAGTCGACGAGCAGCTTGGTCAGCCGCTCGCGCGCCTCGCGGTCCTGCGCCGACTCGTGCGGGACGATCCGCGGATCGGTGTAGCTGTTCTCAGCCATGGGACGTTTCCTCTCAGTGCAAGTTCAGGGCAAGTGCAGGGCAAGGTCAGTGCAGGTCAGGGCAGGTCAGGGCAGTTCGGTTCAGGAGAGCCAGCAGTCGGGGGCCGGGCCACCACGACCGATCGGCGGGAAAAGTTCGTCGAGCCGGGCCAGCAGGGGCTCGGGCAGGGCGCACTCCAGCGCTTCGAACGCGCCGTCGATGTGCTGCTCCGTACGAGGCCCGATCACCGCGGCCGTCACGCCGGGGCGGGACAGCGTCCAGGCCATGCCGACCACCGCCGGGTCCAAGCCGTGATCGGCGCAGAGTTTCTCGTAGGCCTCGATGGTGTCGTGGTGTTCGTCCAGGGCCGCCACCGCACGGCCTTGCGCCGACTTGACGGCGGAGTTGGTCCGCTTCTTGCGGAGGACACCGCCGAGCAGGCCGCCGTGCAGCGGTGACCAGACCAGCAGACCGAGTCCGTGTGCCTGGGCCGCAGGCATGACCTCGAGCTCCGGATACCGGGTGACGAGGTTGTACACACACTGCTCCGAGACCAGGCCCAGGGTGTTCCTGCGCTGTGCGGCCGCCTGAGCGGAGGCGATGTCCCAGCCCGCGAAGTTGGACGAGCCGACGTAGCGCACCTTGCCCTGGGTGACCAGGAGGTCCATCGCCTGCCAGATCTCCTCCCAGGCCACGGATCGGTCGATGTGGTGCATCTGGTACAGGTCGATCCAGTCCGTGCCCAGACGCCTGAGGGACGCCTCGCAGGCCGCGACGATGTTGCGGGCCGACAGACCGTGGTCGTTCGGTCCTTCGCCCATCGGGTCGCCCACCTTGGTGGCCAGCACGACCTGGTCACGTCGGGCGGGGCTCTTCCCGAGCCAACGGCCGATGACCTCCTCCGTGTGGCCCTTGTGGACCCGCCACCCGTAGGTGTTGGCGGTGTCCACGAGGTTGATGCCCCGCTCCAGGGCATGGTCCATGAGGCGGTGCGCCTCCGGCTCCTCCACCCGGCCGCCGAAGTTGACGGTGCCGAGGGCCAGCCTGCTGACGCGCAGCCCGGTGCGGCCCAGCTGTGTGTGGATCACGCGTGCTTCCCTTCGTCCGGCACCCGTGCCCCCGGTGCCGCGTCGGCCGCGCCGCGCCGGATCCGGCGCACGATGTCACGCGCTCCCAGGACGGAAAGCGCGACGCTGGTGAGGGTGGGGTTGCAGGCCGTCCGCATCGGTATGACGCCGTTTCCCGCGACGTACAGGTTGTCGACCCCCCACACCCGGCTGCGGGGGTCGCAGACACTGGTGCCGTTGTCGACGGCGCCCATGCGCACGGTCCCCTGGTAGTGCAGGGAGCTGCCCGACGGGAGGATCCAGGGCGCCTCGCCGTCGGCGGGGCGGCCGAGGACTTTGCTCAGGCGCAGCGCCTCGGTCTCGGCCTCGGCGAGCATCGCGCGGTCCCCGTCGTCGAGGGTGTGGTGGATCGTCATCGCGGGCATGCCGATCCAGTCCCGCTCGGTGTCGCTGAACTCCAGGCGGTTGTCGGCTCGCGGCTGCTGTGAGGTGAACAGGTGTACCGAGACCAGCGGTCTGCCCGCCCGGCCACTGTCTGCGGTGTCCGCGACCGTGGCGGGGTCGATCCGGGTCAGCATGCAGTGGAACGGATATCTCTCGCCCTCGTACGGGATCCAGGTCACCCCGCTCGGAACCTCTTCCCCGCCCTCCCCCTCCTCGGGGCCGCCGAGCCCGTGGACCTCGGCGATGACCGAGACCTGCGGGTGCTCGTTGAGGTAGCGGCCGAGGGCCTGGGGGCGTACACCGGAGGCGAAGAGCAGCTGCGGGGTGCGCAGCGGGTCGGCCGCCACGACGACGTAGTCGGCGCGCACCACGCTGACGGCTCCCGTGGCCCGGTCGCGCAGCCGCACTCCGACGGCCCGCCCGTCCTCCACGAGCACCTTCTCGCACAGCGTGTCCGCGCGCAGTTCGACGCCCGCGGCGGGTCCCGTCGGCAGCTCCCGCAGGATCACGTCCGTGCCGCTGCGCCGTACTTGGTTCCCGGTACGGACGGCGGCCATGGGCATGGCCCGCACCCTCCGGTCCGGCGACCTGCCCTCGTCGAGCTCCTCGCCCAGGACCCGTTCGAGATGGGTGGCGAAGGCCGAGTCGGAGAACTGGGTGGCGGACACCCGGAGCAGCCGCTCGGCGACCGCGTACGCCTCGTCGAGCTCGTCCCGGTCCACGCAGTCGACACGCTCGGCGTCGCCCGGCCGGGGGGAGGCCCCGAACCACAGCGCCCCCATGCCTCCCACGTTGCAGGACTGTTGTGCCGCGGGCAGCCCGTCGCCGGACGTGTCACCCGACCCGACGGGGAACATACCCGGCCGGGTGACAAGGGCACGCCCCCGCTCTTCCCGGGACTGGTTGTGCGCGATGGCCGACGCCGTGGCGATGCCGTACGGCCGCTGGAACGGCCCTTGTGCGGCGACCCGGGCGCGCTCCCGCTCCTCGATGTCGGCAATGGCGGTCATGTGCATGCCCGGCGGATCCGTCAGGACGGGGCCTGCCTCGACCAGCAGCACGCCGGCCGAGGGGTGCGCCTCGTGGATCTGGTGGGCGTAGGTCGCGCCCGTCGGACCGCTGCCGATGATGACTACGGTGACGTCGCTCGTGCTCTCGGTCGTCTCGGTGGACTTCTGAACTGACACGCTGCTCCTCTCTCCAGCTCTATGGCTGTCCGGCTCCATGGCTCTACAGCGAGCGGGCGATGACGATGCGTTGGATCTGATTGGTGCCCTCGATGATCTGGAGCAGCTTCGCCTCGCGCATCCAGCGTTCGACGGGGTGATCCTGGACGTAGCCGTAAGCACCCAGGGCCTGTACGGCGTCCGTGGTGACGCGCATGGCGGTGTCGGTGGCGAAGAGCTTGGCGCGGGCCGCCGCAGCGGTGACGGCCGAGGCGCTCGCACCGGAGTCCAGCGTGCGGGCTGCTTCCCGCACCAGGGCGCGGGCCGCGTCGACCTGCGTGGCCATGTCCGCGAGCATGAAGGCGAGGCCCTGGAAGTCCGCCACGGGACGGCCGAACTGCCGCCGCGTCTTGGTGTAGGCGACTGCGTGGTCAAGGGCTGCGGAGGCCAGGCCCACCGCGCAGGCGGCGATGCCCAGGCGGCCCCGGTCGAACAGGCCGGTCGCGATCAGGAACCCCTTGCCCGGACGGCCGATCAGCCGCTCGGCCGGGACTTGAGCCCCGTCCAGCACGACCGCCGCGGTGGGCGAGGAACGCACCCCCATCTTCTTCTCGAGCCGCTGGACCTGCAGGCCCGGAGTTTCGGCGTCGGCGAGGAGCACGGAGAGACCGCGGATGCCGGGACCCCCGGTACGGCAGAAGACGTTGTAGTGGTCGGCCTGCCCGGCGTGGCTTGTCCATGCCTTGGTGCCGTCGACCGTGTAGCCGCCGTCATCGGAGGACTGGCGTGCCGTGCAGGCGATGGCCGCGATGTCGGATCCCGCCTCGGCCTCCGAGATGCAGTTGGCGCCCAGCTGTTCGCCGCCGAGCATGCCGGGCAGCCACCGCTCACGCTGGCGGTCGGTGCCGTACATGGCCAGCGGATAACACGACAGGACGTGGATGTTGACGGACTGTGCGACGGACAGCCACCGCTTGGCCAGGATCTCCAGGACGGTGAGGTAGACCTCGTGGCTCTGGCCGCCGCCGCCGTGCTCCGTGGGGTACGGCAGGCTGAGCAGCCCTGCCCGGCCCAGGGTCCGCAGGATCTCCCGCGGGAACTCCGAGCGGGCCTCGAAGTCGTCGGCGTTCGGGGCGAGTTCCTTCTCCGCCAGCTCTCCGGCCAGCGCCATCAGATCGCGGACCTCTTCGTCCTGCATCCCTGGCCCGCCCGTCGAGGGGGCTTCGGTGAACGGAGGGCTTGTCATCGTGACACCGGTCTTCTTTCTGGTGCGTGGGGCGGGGACGAGGGCGGGGGCGGAGTCAAGGGGACCGGTTTCCGGGCCATCACGGCGAGGCGGATCACAGCAGGGCGGTGCGGCTGGTCGAAGGCGACGGCCAGGGCCGACCCGGGGAGGGGCTGCAGCACCCGCCACCGCAGACCCCGCCAGCTCCCGCCGTCCGCCAGCAACGCTCCGGGATAGGTCTCGGGCCCGCGCATCAGCCCTGTTCCGGTGGCCTTGGCACACGCCTCGTGGATCGTCCAGCGCCGGGCAAGGGCCGCCGCCCGCCGCTCGGGCGGAAGCACGGCCAGTTCGCGCTGCTGCTCCGGCGAGCAACAGCGGTTCAGCAGACCGGTGGTGGGCGGGACCGGATCCTGGATGTCGACGCCCACGGCGCGGCCCACGGCGACGGCTACGGCGACCGTCTCGCCGCTGTGCGAAACGCTGATTCCGGTGGACGGCAGGTCTTCCAGAAGAGGTTTGCCCCGGCCGGTGCGACCGACCCGGCAGGCCCGCGTCCAACTCCCCAGGCTGCGCTCCAATGCCCAGCGCAGCAGGGCCCGGCCCGCGGTGAACTCCTGGGCCCTGCGCGGCGCGAAGGCCTCCGCCTGGAGCGACTCCTCCGCGCTGAGCAGGTGCGCGTGCCGCGCCGCGGCTGCGGTCGGCGCGCACGCCACGAGGATGTCGTGGCGCGGATCTCCGGTCACCACGTGGCGGCTTCGGGCCAGACGCGCCGAATGCGTCGGACGGCGTAGTCCCAGTAGGAGCGCACGGACAGGTCCGCGTAGATGAAGTCCCGTTTGAGGGCGACGTCCGTTTCGGAGGCCCACGTATAGGGGGCGCCGCTCTGCTCCGCCAGCAACTGCAGTCGGCAGGCGCGTTCCAGGACCGTCGCGAAGACCGCGGCGTGCCGCACGCTCTTCCCGACGATCACCCCGCCGTGGTTGCGCAGCAGGATGCCCTCCGCGTCGCCGAGCGACTCGGCGATGGCGTCGCCGGTCTCCTGGTCGAGCACCGTGTTGCTGGTCTGTGTGAACAGGCCGAGGGCGCCGGTGAAGTGCGCGCCGTCGTGCGAGACGGGCCGCAGCTCCAGGTCCGTGGCGCCGAAGACCAGGGTGTGCGGGGCATGGCTGTGCACGATGCCGTTGACGTCCGGGCGGGCCCGGTAGATCGCCTGGTGCAGCGGTAGTTCGGGCGGGGCGAGCGGGTCGACCGGCGCGTCCGCGGCGATGGACGCGGCCACTATCTGGTCGGGGGTCGCCTCGTCGAAACCGCACAGAGCGTTCTTGATGAAGAAGGTGTCGGAGCCCGGCATCCGCGCCGATATCTGGCCCTGGTTGAAGTCGTCGTGCCCGTCCAGGGAGAGCATGCGGGCCCCCGCGGCGATCTGCCCGGCCAGCCGGATGGGTACGCGCGGCAGGGTAGGCCGGCCGTCCGCAGCGGTGGGCGTCATCGTTCGTCCTCCTGTCCGGCGGTCACCGCGGCGCCCATCGTTGCCAACAGGTCGTCGAACACCTCGTGGATCCTGTACGTGCCGGGGGCGCGGCCCGCGCTCCAGCCGGCGGCTCCGATGGCACCGGCCGCGGCCGCGTCGACGGAATGAACCTGGTGGATGACGGTCAGGGACTGCTCGGGCCATTCGAGTCGGACCTCGTGGTCGCTGACGGCCGGACCGCAGCGAAGCGAAGCGACGTCGGCGGCCGGTCGGCCGGTGTGCCGCAGCCATTCCCGGGCGAGGCGGGAGGCCGTCGTGCTCGGCCGGTGCGCCTTGGTGGCCGGGTGCCGTTCCAGGACGGCGGCTTCCGGCACGGCCCCGGTGATGCCGGCCCGTTCCATGGTGGCGACCACCTCCGCGACGTGCCGCAGGGCACGGGTCTGCAGGTAGTTTCCGAGCGACAAGTTGGGCGCGAGGACCACCGGAACCTTGGCCGCGTGTGCGTCGAGCAGCCGGAGCCGGTCCTCGTCGAGGCCGGAGACGCACTCGACGAGGGCCACCCCCAGGCGGCCGCTCAGGTCGACGGCCTGTGCCACGGCGGCGGGTGCGGAGCAGTCGACGAGAACGTCGGGCGCCGGCGCCGAGTCCCAGTGGTCCGGGCGCCGCGGGTCGTACAGGTGGACGGAGTGCCCCTCCGCCGTGGCGGTCCGGTGGATCGCCCGGCCGAGGCGGCCCGCCCCGAAGACGCCGATGGCGGGCTCAGACATCGGCCGACTCCCGCAGATGCTGACTGATCAGTTCCACGAGGCTGTCGATGGTCTCGAAGCGCTCGCTCTCCTCCTCGGGGTCGAGATAGACCCCGAGTTCGTTCTCCACCGTGTCGATCATGCGAATGTAGGCAAGCGACGAGTAACTCACCTCGGGCAGCGACCAGTTCGCGGCTGCCAGGTCCCGCTCGGTCAGGTCGCCCTCTGCCGAGCTGAGCACGATGCGCACGATGCGCGAACGGATGTCGTTCGGGGAGGCCGGCATGGCTGCGTTCTCCTTGAGCGTGGTCACTGGATGTCCTCGGTGTCGTCGAACATGCGGCGCAGCGCCGCCGTGGCGGGCTTGCCGCTGGAACTGCGGGGGATCTCCGGCACGATGCGTACGAGGCTGGGGACCTTGTACGGGGCCAGGCGTTCGGCCAGGTGCCGGCGCGGCCCGGCCGGGTCGAGGCCGGGGGCGGCGGCGAGGACCGCGGCGAGGGCGGCGGCCCCGTGCCGGTCGGCGACCTCCAGGACGACTGCGTCCCTCACCCCCGGTGCCCCGGCGAGGGCTTCGGAGACCTCGACCGCGTCGATCTTGCGGCCGCCGACGTTGATCACCTGGCTGGTGCGACCGGTCAGCACGAGGCTTCCGTCGGACAGGTGGCCCGTGTCGCTCGTGCGGTAGAAGCCGTCCCCGCCCGTACGGCTCTCCAGCAGTCCGGGGGCATTGAGATAGCGGGTGCCCATGGACTCGCTCCTGACCTCGACGACACCGGGCTCCCCGGTGCTGCCGGCCCGCAGCTCGACGCCGGGAAGCGGCTGCCCAAGGCCGGGGTCGGTCAGCGGGTCGGTGGCGAAGGTGAGGGGTCCTGTCTCGGCGATGCCGAAGTAGTTCTGCAGCGGTACGCCGGTGCTGTCCACGAACTGCTGCTTGGTCTTCGGGCTCAGCGGCGCCGCCGAGGAGATCGCCATCCGCAGATCGGGCAGCTCCTGGGGCGACAGGGGACGCCGCACCAGGGACTCGTACAGCGCGGGGAAGCCGACGAGGCGGGTGGCGGCGCTGGTCCGCAGCATCCGGGAGACCGCGCCTGCCGTGGGCAGTCCGCTGCCGAGGTGCAGCCGCGCCCCGACGAGGAACGCCGACAACAGGGAGGTGTTGAAGGCGAGGCCGTTGGACAGCGAGGCGAAGCACAGGATGCTGTCGTCGGCGCAAAGGCCGGTGCCCTCGGCCCAGTTGGCGGCGGCACGGTGCACGGCCCGGCCCGGGAACTCGATGCAGTTCGGGCGACCCGTGGATCCGGAGGTGAAGCGGCAGACCTCCGTCTCGTCGTGCAGGGCGGGACGGTCGTCGCGGACCGGGAAGCGGGTGGCGTGCAGGGGCCCGAGAGTGCCGCACGGGGTGCCGTGCTCCGGGACCGGCGTGCTCTCCTCGTGGATCAGCAGGTCGAGCCCGCAGTCCTCCTGGATGCCCCTGGTCTCCTGCGGACCCGCGGCCCGGTCGATGAGGAACGGTACGCATCCGGCCTTGAGAGCGGCCAGGTACGTCACCACGTAGGCGACGGAGTTGCCGGCCTGGATGCCGACGCGCGGCCGGTCCCGGCCGGGCAGCAGTTCCCGTACGACGATGGCCTGTTGGCCACTGGCCTCGTCAAGCTCCCGGTAGCCGAGCGCCGAGCGGCGGTCGGCCACGGCCGGGGAGTCGCCGTGGGCGCGCAGAGCCCGGGTGATGACCTCGATCAGCATCGGTGTCACCTCTGCCCGTGGGCGTGGGCGGGCTGAAGACGGTCGCTCTTGACCGCGGAGGTGCCGGGGGTGCCGAGCATCGCCACGTAGAGGACCTCGTCCTCGTCCGCCAGGCCCGCAAGGGAGTGCCAGCGTCCGGCGTCGAAGCCGCCGATGGTGGTGACGGCGATGCTCGTTCCGGTGGCACCGAGGTAGAGGAGGTGGGCGAGGCTACCGGCACGCAGCAAGGCCTCATCGACGCCGCGCATGCCGAGCCGGAAGATGTCCTGGTGCCGGGCGTGGAAGACGACGGCGGCGCAGGTGTGGCGCAGTTGCTCCTGCCCCATGCAGATCCGCACGATGTCGTCACCGGTCGCCGCGGTGGTTCCGGCGGGCTCGTCGGCGATCTCACCGGTGCCACGGATCGGGTACGCGCCCGGGGCGAGCCCGGTGACCCGGCGAGCGATGAGGGTGGCGCCGAAGCCGCCGGACGGGGCCAGGTCGGTCGTCAGCGGTGTACCGAGGACGGCAAGCGCCTCCCGCACCCGGTTCGCAGGCAGTTCGGCGTCGCCGAAGTCCTTCGCCGAGCGCCGCCAGGCGGTGAGGTCCGCCAGCGCCGGATGGGGCACGGGGTCACCCGGGTCCACGCGGCCCGGGCCGGTCAGCAGGGGGCGGGGGCGGGGGGCGGTGGACTGGGCCGGTGGAAGTTGGAGGTGGGAAACCAGACCCCGCCAACATCGTCCCTCGGAGCCACCCGCGAGACGGTGTACCGGTGGCACGCTCCGCCAGTCCGTACACGTCCATGTGCCGAGGCAACGCTCGTAGTTGGCGACGGGGTCGGCTGCCAGCAGAACGCTGTGCGGGAAGACGTGGTTGTCGCCGAGGCGAAGCAGGCCGCTGAGGGGGCCGAAAGCCGCGCGGGTCAGCCACTCCGCCCTGCGGTGGCTCCGCTCCGCCAGGCACAGCAGGTGCGTGCCCAGGTGCGCGGCGTCCAACTGGGCGTAGAGATAGCCCCGGTCGTCGTACTTGCGTATGGACAACCACGGGCGCACCGCGATCAGCACCAGGAAGGCGTCCGGGCCCGGCAGGGTGAGCCCACCGCTCTCCAGCGCTCTGGCCACCTGCTCGCCCCGGTGCAGCAGACGGCAGCTGCGCCGGGTGACGTCCACGGAGAACACCGTCGGGCCCGCAGGGCCGCCGGTGACCACATATTGCTCGTACGGGTACAGAGCGCCGGCCGACGGCACGGAGGGGCCGCCGTTGAGGGACCCCTCTGCGGACGCCTCGAACAGGGCCAGCGCACCGCGCAGTTCGGCGGGCACGGATATCCGCTGGGGCCGGGGGGCGCTGTCGGGAGCGGCGGCGAGCGCCATCTGCTGCCAGAAGCGCAGGGCGTCCCGCTCCGCGTCCGCGGGGTGGGCACGAGGTCCGGTGGCCGTGTCCGCGGCGCCGCCCTCTAGGCGGTCGGCGGACCGGTCGTCCATGACGGAGCCTTTGTCCTTCACCGGTATCGCTTCTCCTTCCTGCCGAGGCGGGCTCGACGTGCACTTACTCGGCGACTACACACAGTAATGGCAAAAAGCAGGTCCAATGCTTTCTCCAGCAACAGCCGCAATCTTGCCAGATAAGAGCAGAACCGTGTAGACCCTTTAGTGACCGACACCGGTCGTGACCGGAAAAGGACATGCGGGGGAAAGGATTAATTAAGTGCTCCTGCAGGCAAATACAAATGGAGAAAGCGCCACTCTGGAAACGTTGTCGAAACTGGTGGGAAGGCAGCAGCGGGCACTGGTGGAGGCCGGAGAGGTCACCCACTCCCTGCAGTTGCAGCTGTCCGCCCTCTCCCTGCACCACGGCGGTGCTCAGGACACGGCCGTCACGGGCGTCGAGGAGCTCGACGACCCTGGGCGGATACGCGCCGTATTGGACTCCGTGGCCGCGATGACCCGCCACCAGATCCGTGTCATCCAGCCGTCCGTCGTCGCCCGTCACCTGATCGCGGACTGGTTGGGCGACGACCGGTACGGGCTCGAGGGCGGCATCGAAGTCCGCACGATCCACCAGAGTTCCCTGCTGCACGGCGAGCGGGCCGCCTCCTACCTGGACCGGTTGGCCCGGCGTGGAGTGCGCGTCCGAGTCGCGCCGCTGCTGCCGTTTCGCCTGATCATGGTGGACGAGACGTTCGCACTGGTCTGCCCGCCGGACACGACGTTGCTGGTGCGACAGCCCGCCCTGCTGCAGCTCCTTGCCCGGATGTTCGAGTTCTGCTGGGACGACGCACGCGACCTGTACAAGCCGTCGGCGGACACACCGCACCGGGAGATGAAGGCGCTCGGCACCCCGCCCGGAGTGGGCACGGTCCCCCTGAGCGAGCAGCAGTTGGTGATCCTCAGGCTGTGGGCGAAGGGCCGCCAGGACCCCGACATCGCCCGTGAGCTGCGGGTATCCACCCGCACACTGCGCCGCATGGTGTCCGCACTGCTGCGCCGGCTCGGAGTGAACAGCCGCTTCGAGGCCGGTGTCGTGGCCGCGCTCACGCATCAGCTGCCCGAGGACACCGAGCGCGTACCGCTGCCGTCCTGACCGCGTGCGGCCGCACCCGGCCGCTCCCCCTCTTACCGCTTTCCCTCCGGGCCTCACGGCCGTTCCCTGTTCAGTTCACCCACCAGGAGTGCGACATGTCTGTTCAGCCGTCCTTGCCGACCACCGAGGTGGAATACGGTGACCCGCTGCCCGTGCTGGGCGCCGATGTGACGGTGCCGCTCGTCACGGGGGGCGAAGTGCCCTATGCCGCCCTCGACTACGCGGCCAGCTCCCCGGTCCTGCGCAGTGTGTGGAACGACGTGGCCTCGTATGTGCCGTACTACGGCAGCGTGCACCGCGGCGCCGGCTATCTGTCGCAGCTGTCCACCGACCTGTTCGAGCAGAGCCGGCAAACCGTACGGGAGTTCCTCGGCTGTCGGGGTGAGGACGAGGTCGTCTTCACCCGGTCGACCACCGACTCGCTCAACATGATGGCGGCGATACTTCCCGCGGGGACGCGGGTCTACGTTTTCGAGACGGAGCACCACGCCGCCCTGCTGCCCTGGCGTGACACGGAGTTCACCCTGCTCAGGGCCCCTAGCACCCGCCACGAGGCCGTCGAGATCGTGGCCGAGGCGCTGGCCGGCCACGACCCGGAGCAGCCCGGCCTCGTCTGTGTCACCGGCGCCTCCAACGTCACCGGCGAGCTGTGGCCGGTCGCGGAGATCAGCGAGGTAGCGCACGCGGCCGGGGCGCGGGTCGTCCTGGACGCCGCCCAGCTCGTACCGCACCGCCCGGTCGACATCCAAGAACTGGGCGTGGACTACATCGCCTTCTCCGGGCACAAGATGTACGCGCCCTTCGGAGCGGGTGTGCTGGCCGGGCGCGCGGACTGGCTGCGCGAAGCCGAGCCGTATCTGGCCGGCGGCGGGGCGAGCAGGCGGGTCGTGCGCGGCGACGACGGGTTCTCCGTCGAGTGGCAGCAGGGCTCCGCGCGGCACGAGGCCGGGTCGCCGAACGTCGTCGGCGCCTACGCGCTGGCCTCGGCCTGCCGCGCGCTCCAGTCGGAGGGCTTCGACTCGCTGATGGCGCGCGAGGAGGCGCTGCTGCGCCGGACCCTGGCCGGCCTGGCGGCGATTCCGCAGGTCAAGGTGTTGTCGCTGCTGAACGATTCCGCTCCGCGGGTCGGTGTCATCAGCTTCGTGGTCGAGGGCTGGAACAGCTCGCACCTGGCTTCGGTGCTGTCCGCCGAGCACGGCATCGGGGTTCGTGACGGCATGTTCTGCGCCCATCCGTTGGTGCGCAACCTGCTCGGGAACGCCCCCGACCAGCCGGACGAGTGCGGCGCCCCGGAGCCGCTTGCGCCGGGCGAGCGGCCGGTGAACGCCGTGCGGGCGAGCTTCGGCGCCGGCACTCCCGTCGAGCACCTCGACCGGCTGGTGGCCTCGGTCGCGCAGCTCGCCCGCGACGGGGCGCGGTGGACCTATCGCACCGAGGCGGGGCGCTGCGTTCCGGTGCGCTGAGAGGGCTGCCGCATTGTGTGCCCGCCTGCCACAAGGGGGGCGGGCACACACTGTTATCGGAGATGCCGATTGAATGCGAATGCATTCTTCACGTACCGCCGGATCCAAGAATCCAGAAATCCGGTTCCTGGATTTCTCGGCGCGTACGGGAGTTTCGCGCCATCGGGCCTCTCCGACACCAAAATCAACACGGAGAGTAGTCACCCTCGGGTGGGGTGGGGTGGGTCAGTAGGAGGGCATGGCGGTGTCGATCCGCTCGGCCCAGGCAAGAATGCCGCCGCCCAGATGAACCGCCTCCGGGTGGCCGCTCCTCTTGACCACCGCGAGCACCTCCGCCGAGCGGATGCCCGCCCGGCACAGCAACACGGTCCTGCGGTCCTTGGGCAACCGCTCGGCGGCGTCACCGCGCAGGAACTCCCCCTGCGGGATGAGCACCGAGCCGGGCAGGTGGGCAAAGGCGTACTCGTCCGGCTCACGGACATCGACCAGGGTGACCGGCTCGCCCTCGTCGAGCAGGGCTTTGAGTTCCTCCGCCGAGACGGTGGATTCCCGCGCGGCCTCGGCCGCCTCCGGTGACAACAGGCCGAAGAAGGGCTCAGCGGCCGTCAGTTCGGCCGGCCGCCGGGTGCGCGTGTCCCGGCGCAGCGGCACGGTCACGCAGGTGGCCGCCATCGCGTCGTACTTCATCACGCGGCCGACCAGCGGCTCGCCCGCGCCGGTGAGCAGTTTGACGACCTCGGTGGCCAGCGTCACGGCGAGCCAGGCCCCCACCACCTTCAGCGTCCCGGCCATCCCGCGGAAGTACGGGGCCGGGGGCTCGGGGTACAGGTCCCGGAAGCCCGGCCCGTGCCGGTCCCAGAAGACGGAGGCGCGGCCCCCGGTGGCCTCCATGGAGCCCCACACGAAGGGGATGCCGGCCTGTGCGCAGACGTCGTCGACGAGTTGGCACCGGGCCTGGTCCTCGCCCGCGCACACCACCAGGTCGTAGCCGTCGACCAGTTCCCGCGCCGAGGTCACGTCGAACCGCCCCTCGATGACCGTCCGCACGGACGGGTGGGTACGCCGCAGGGCGTGGGCCCAGGCGGATGCCCGGTCGGAGGGCTCCTCGCCCGGAATGCCGAGATAGCGGTCCCAGGGGTTGAGCGGTGAACCGTCGGAGATGCCGATGAACCCGACGCCCGAGTCGGCGAGGTGGGCGACGAGCGGCGCTCCGATCTCGTCGGCGCCGACGACGAGGACCCGGCCGGCGGCGAGCCGACGCTGGCCCGGGGCGCCGTGGCCGGCCAGGATCAACTGGTGTGCGTGCCGCCGGACTTCGGCTTCGGGCAGATCGGACTCAGGCCGTGCGAGAGGCGCAAATGGCATGACGGGGCTCCTCTTCACTTCTGGGGTACGGGAGCCGTCGCGGCCTGTGCCTCGTCGGCATCGGCGGTGGCCCAGGAGGGGAGGTGGAGGATCTCGATGACCGCGGCGCCCCAGTTGAAGCCGTAGCCGGTACCGGCGAGCACCACACGGTCCCCGGGTGCCAGCTGTCCGGTGGTCAGCAGGTACTCGAGCCCCGCGCTCTGATCGCCGGATCCGAGGTGGCTGACCTGGCGCCCGAACTCCCAGGTGGTGCGCTCCTGTCCGACGCCCATGTCGGCGAGCATGTTCCACCAGCGCACGGTCTGTCCGTTGTGAGGCATGACGAAGCGCCGTACGTCGGCGACCTCGGTCTTCGCTTCGTCGAGGGCCTGCTGGATGCAGTCACCGATGCCCCCGGCGATCTGCAAGGAGATCGACTCGAGGTCGTTGAGGTTCTTGCGCATGAAGTCCGTCTTGCGGGCGCGCATGTTGAGGGGCTTGTCGCCGGAGGCCGGTGCGTCCTTGAGCCCGCGGCCGCGGTACATGTGCTCCAGCGAGGAGTCCGATGTGAGGACGCAGGAAACGACCCTGGCGAAGCCGGGGGTCCGACCGAGTACGAGGGCCGTGCCTCCGTCGGCCATGACCGTGCCGCTCTCGGTGCGGAAGCGGTCGAACCCCGGGAGGCAGAACCGCTCGCCGGTGGTGACCAGGACGGCGGCGTCGTCGTCGCAGCCCGCCAGGAACCCGGCCGCGAGCGACAGCGCGGCCATGCCCCCGTTCGACTTCTGGTCGACCTCGACGGCCGGGGCGTCGCCACCGATGGTGTGGTGCTGGATGTAGGAGGCCGGCGTCCACATGTCCTGGCCCTGGAAGTACGCGCTGGCGTGCAGCAGCAGCCGTACGTCCTCGGGGGCCAGATCGTCCCCGGCGCGTTCGAGGGCCAGGCGGGCCGCCTCCACGGCCAGGTCGGGGGCGAAGACGTCGTCCGACACGGTCACGCCGAGGAGTGCGTTGGCCACGTACTCGGCGGAGGCGTAACGCCCGTCAGCCACGGCCTCTTCGAGGTCCAGCCGCCGGCCCAGACGTACACCGAGGGATGTGAGGTAGATGTCGTTGAGGAGCAAGTCCAGACCTTTCTGAGGTACAGCGGCGGTTCGCAGCCGGCCCCGACGGGGCGGCGCAGCAGGCGGTCGGCCGCATGGAGCAGCGGGCGACGGGCCTCACGGAACGGCGGTGGATGGATCTCACAGATAGGCACCACCGGTGGTCTCCACACGCTCTCCGGTGATCCACCGCGCCTGTTCCGAGGCGAGGAAGGCGACGGCATCCGCCACGTCCTCCGGCTGGCCAAGGCGTCCGAACGCGGTGAGCGCCGATGCCTCGGCGGCGTCCTCGGGGTGGGCGCGCAGCCGGGCGCGGTGGAAGTCCGTCTCGATCAGGCCCGGTGCGACGGTGTTGACCGTGATGCCACGGGGGCCGAGCTGCGCCGCCAGTGAGCGGCTGAACGCCTCGAGCGCGCCCTTGCTCATGGCGTAGGCCAGCACGTGCGGGTGGGCGATCCGGTTGGCCACGGAGGAGACATTGACGATCCGCCCGCCGTCACGCAGCAGCGGCAGGAGCCGCTGGACGATGAACACGGGAGCCTTCACGTTGATCGCGAAGACCCGGTCGATGTCCTCACCGGTGAGGGTGGTGATGTCGGCGCGGCATCCGACGCCCGCGTTGTTGACCAGGACGTCGAGCCCGCTGGAGCCCGTGTGCTCGACCAGGCCCTGTTCGACGCCCGCGGCCAGCACGTCGACGGCGCCTTCCTCGGTCAGGTCGGCGCGTACCGGGAAGGCCTGCCCGCCCGCGGCGCGTACCGCGGCCACGGCCTCGTCCGCCGCGGCGGTGTCGTGTCCGTAGTGGATGGCCACCACGGCGCCCGAGCGGGCGATGCGTTCGACGACGGCCCGGCCGATGCCCCTGCTGCCGCCGGTCACCAGAGCGGTACGCGGTGCGGTGTCCGCTGCCACGGTTCCCTCCCGAAGAGTGTGTTGAGGTCGGATGGTGAGCTGATTGCGCCTCAGGAAGGCTGTTCCTGGCGGGCGAGGAGCGCGGCCAGGGCTTGTTCGAGACGGATTTCAGGCGCGTCGTCGAGGCTCGGGGCACGCCATGCGACGAACCCGTCGGGGCGTACCAACAGGGCACCGGAGTCCTCGACCCCGACCTGTGCGGTCCAGGTGGTGCCGTCCTCGATGCGATGTCCGTCCACCGCCACGCCGAGACGGGCCGCCACCTTGCCGAGGGCGTCGAGCCACTCCTGCCCGCGTGCGCCGGTGAGGAGTGTGAACCGGTAGTCGATCAGGTCGAGTGTGGAGACCCGGTCGCGTTTGCCCGTCAGCCAGTGGTGCGGGAGGCGGGAACCGGGAGATCCGTCCAGATCCGGCTCCACGTCCTCACCGGACGGCAGCTCGGGGTGCGCGTCGAGCACGGCCGCGGATTCGTAGCGGTAGCCGAGGTGGACCACCGGGGCGTTGAGCGCCCCGGCGCGAGCCCTGCGCTCGCGGCCTTCCTGCCCGGACGCCCAGTGCAGGGAGGGGTCCTCGAGCCGCAGCATCGACTGCTCGAGCGCGGTCCTTGCCACCGGGGCCCGCTCGGCCTCGTAGGTGTCCAGGAGGGCGTCGCCCGCATTCCCTTCCACCACGTGCGCGAGTTTCCATGCGAGGTTGTGGGCGTCGGCCACTCCGGTGTTCATGCCGAAGGCACCGACCGGCGGGATCACATGGGCGGCATCCCCGGCGAGGAACACACGGCCGGAGCGGAACCGGTCGGCGATCAGTCCGCGTACCTGCCAGGGCAGGATGCTCACCACCTCGGGCTCCACGTCGGCGGCGGGTCCGATGGCCTCCCGGATCCGTGCGGCGCACTTCTCCGGTGTGAAGTCCTCTGCCTTCTCGCCGGAGTCGGGCGAATAGCGGAAGTGGTAGATCCACTCCCTCCTGCCGTCGACCGGCAGCAATCCGCCGGGAGCCTTCGGGGTGGTGATGTCGCAGACGACGAAGGTGTGGCCGTGCGTCAGTTCCGTCAGGTCGGCATGGAAGAGCACGCTGATCAGGGGGTCGCCGAGCACACCGGGGCCGCTGGTGGCGATGCCAAGACGCTTTCGTACTCCGCTGCGGGCGCCGTCGGTGGCCACCAGGTAGCGGGCCCGGATCTCGCGGACACCGTCGGCCCCCGCAACCCGTGCGGTGACTCCTTCGTCGTCCTGTACGAAGTCGATGAGCTCGGTACCGAACTCGATGCGCGCGCCCGCGGCCCGGGCCTCGTCGACGACCACCTGGTCCAGGCGGCCCTGGGGGCAGGTGCCGCGCAGGGTCTGCGGTGTCAGCCGCCCGAAGGCGTCCGCGCGGGGCGGTGCCTGCCGGGAAAGGGCGTCCAGGTCGGCATCCGCGAGGGTGGGCGTGGCGAACATCTGGAGGTCGTCGCCGGTCATGTCCACGCACTGGGCGTCCACCGCGTCGGCGAGCCCGGCCGCGCGCAGGATCTCCACGGTGCGCGGGCCGATCCCCATGGCACGCGGGTGCGTCAGGGGTGCCGGGCGCCGCTCGACGACCAAGGGGCGCATCCCGGCCCGGGACAGGAAAAGGGCTGTGCACAGCCCCACCGTGCTGCCCCCGACGATCAGTACATCGGGATTCTCGCTGGGCATTCGGTTTCTGCTCCATTCGTACGGATGAACAGGCGCTGCGACGGCGTGAGTCACACGTCGGATGCCGCGTCGAAGGCGGGCATCGGCGGGGCCCCGGGGTCCCAGGACGCGACGAACTTCCGCTGCCGGGAGATGTCCATCATTTCCAGGTCGATGCCGAGGCTGCGCACCTTCTGGTAGGTGTACGGGCGCCCGAACGGGCAGGCGCTGAACTCCTGGGTGAAGCCCGCGTCGGACAGCCGGGCCGCGCTCCGGGTCACGTCCTCGGTCCAGTAGCCGAGGTGGTGGCAGCGGGCCCCCAGGGTGGAGTCCCAGGGGCTGCCGGGGGGTCCCTGGACGAGTTCGATGTAGGGCGGGCCGCCGCGGGTGAACGCGAGCCGGTAGTCCCACTCCCCGAGGGAATCCTCCAGGACTCCGGACCACTGCGCGCCGACGCTCTCGGTGAGGTCGCTCATCGCCTGCTCGATGTCCGGTACGACGAAACACACGTGGTAGAACACGGGTTCAGACCAGCTTCTCGATCAAGTTCAGCACCTCGGCGGGCGCAGGCATGGCGTTGGCCTCAGCCGCCAGCGACCGGGCGCGCTCGCGGTAGGTCTCCTTCGTCAGCAGGTCCTCCGCCGCCGTCGCCACCGCGTCCGGGGTGTCGTCGCCGGGCAGGATCGAGCGGGCCGCGCCATAGGCGGCGAGGCGCTCCGAAGGAGCCACCAGCTTGGGCATGTTGGGGACGAGCAGCTGGGGGATGCCATAGACCATGCCGGTCAGCGCCGTGCCGCCGCCCGCGTGGTGGACGAGCAGGTCGCAGCTGCGGGCCACCGTGTCGAAGGGCAGCCAGCCGACCTTCGTGCCCGTCGCCTCGCTGAGTTCACCGGCCACCGCGGGCGGTGCGCTGACGAGCAGCTCGGCATCCAAGGGCCGGAGCTTGTGCACGAGTTGGACCAGGTAGTCGAAGAAATAGCCGGGGGCGGTCTTCGTGCCGGCGGTGATGGCGACCCGGGGCGCGGAGCCCTTCGTGTACATCCACGGCTCCAGCTGGGGCTGCAAGTTGCAGGGGACCCAGAGCATGCCTGTCCCTTGCGGGGCCTCGGGGTCCCGGACGCTCGGCGGGCAGACGTCGATCCACAGGGTGGAGTCGGGGATGCCGCCGAGGCCCAGTGCATCGAGTTCCGGCCGCATCTCGATCTCGGCGGCCACGTCGACGACCTGCGGCTCGCCGGAGTCCCAGGACTGCCTTACGTAGGGCACGCCGATGCGGGCGGCGAGGACCGCGGCCGAGTACGTGAGCGTGCCGCCGACGACCACATCGGGACGCCAGGACAGGGCCAGTTCGTGCAGGGGCTCCTGGTAGAGCGCCGCCATCCGGCCGAAAGCGTGGCCGATGGACCGCATCTGCTCGTCCGGGTCGTCGGACTTCGGGACGGGATCGCCGGCGCGGTCGGTGGTGATGAGATGCCGGATCGGGACGTCGGACACGCAGACGCCGGGGAGCCCGGCTCCGGCGATCGCCTCCATCGTCTCCTTGTTGGACGCGACGAGGACCTCGTGACCGGCGTTGCGGGCGGAAGTCGCCAGCGGGGTGAGTGCGTAGGCGGTGGCCGGGCTGCCGCCTGTGACGAAAAGGATGCGCAAGGAAGAGACCTCAGTCGGTGTCGGAGCGGAAGGGGGAGGGAGGCGGGGAGTGCGATGCGGCCCGGCTCAGGTCATGCGCGGGGCGATGCGCCCTCGTCCGTGCGGCCCGGCGACGGCTCGGGCACCGCCGCGGAACCGGACGGCGCGGCGGCTGCCCGGGGCCCGGGGCGGCGGCCCCAGTGGCGCGTCGCGGGCGTCTCGATCCAGTGGTACATGGCCAGGGCGAGGCCCAGGCTCACCGCAAGGGCGAGCAACGAGACGAGCACGCTCTCCAGCGTGGTCAGCGGCCGGCCCGCACCCGCGATCTGTTCCCCGGCGTAGGCCAGGACGATCCCGTGGACGAGGTAGAACGCGAACGAAGCCTCACCGAGGCGACGCGTCACCGGTCCGGCGAGGATCGTACGGCCGCCGGCCGCGTCGGTAGCCGCCAGCGCGGCGGTGAACAGCGCCAGCGGAACAACGGTGACGGCGGCGACGGTGAACAGCATGGGCGTGTAGATCCCCACGACGTACGCGACGGCAGTCAGCAGCGCAGCCCAGGCGGCGTTCAGGCCGATCCACCGGCCGCTGAGCACGATGCGCGCCATCAGCATGCCGAGTACGAACTCCAGCAGCCGGGTCAGCGGGAAGATGTAGACGAACCACAGGCGCTCGATGGATACGCCGTCGAGCCACGAGCCCATCGCGGGGAAGGCGGGGGACTGCGGCAGCAGGCCCGACGCCACGAGCGGGAGCACCATGACCGCCGCGGCGACACCGGCCGCCCACCACCACAGCCGTACGGAGCGGATCCGGCCGACCAGCGGCAGCAGCACCGGGAACAGCGCGTAGAAGAGCAGCTCGCAGGAGAGCGACCAGCTCGCGCCGTTGACGCTCAGGAACACCGCCGGGTCGGACGACCAGGACTGGAGAAGGAGCAGGTTGAGGACGGCCGTACCGAGCGGGGTGGCGGCTGCGGCGTACACGACCATCGCCAGGGCGAAGGTCACCACATGGTTGGGAAGGATCTTCACCAGGCGGCGTCGCAGCATGCTGCCGTAGGACTCGCCCGGGCGGGCCGACCAGGTCAGTACGAAGCCGCTGAGGACGAAGAAGAACGAGACGCCGATGGTCCCGGCGGTCTTGGTCGCCGTCATCAGTCCGTCGGCCGCGCCCGACCCGGCGGCGAAGAGGCCTCCGGTCGCTATGTGGCACAGGAACACGAGGCCCGCAGCGACGAAGCGCGCTCCGGTGAGGGAATCAAGACGGTGGTTGCGCGGAGCACCGGCAGCGCTCTCCATAGATGTCTCCTGTTTTGATGGCCCGTTCCTTCGTGCGTCCTGTCGGGAGTTCGGGCTTCCGGTGGCGGGGTGCCTGGGATGGATCAGGCCTCGACCAGAGATCTGACGTGCCTGCCGTACATCGACCCGGTGGAGAGCCGGTCGGCGAGTTCACTGAGCTGGTCCATGCCGATGTAGCCCATGCGGAACGCGGTCTCCTCCAGGCAGGCGATCTGCATGCCCTGCCGTTTCTGCAGGACCTGTACGTACTGACTGGCCTCCAGGAGGCTGTCGTGGGTGCCGGCGTCGAGCCAGGCGTTGCCGCGGCCGAGTTGGACGATCCGGCCCCGTCCCTCCTGGACGAGCAGCCGGTTGACGTCGGAGATCTCCAGCTCGCCCCGGGCGGACGGCGAGATCTTCTCGGCGTAGCCGAGGGCGTCGTTGCTGTACATGTACAGGCCGGTGACGGCGATGTTGGACGGCGGAGCGGTGGGCTTCTCCACGATGTCGACGAGTTCACCGTCGCCGTCGAGCACGGCGACGCCGAAGCGCTCGGGGTCGGAGACCGGGTAGCCGAAGACCGTGCAGCCGTCGACGGTCTCCGCAGCGTTGTGCAGCGCGGCGGGCAGGCCCTGTCCGTAGAAGATGTTGTCGCCGAGAATCAGGCAGACGTCTTCGTCACCGGCGAACTCCCGTCCGATCAACAGAGATTCGGCGATTCCCCGCGGCTCGTCCTGGACGGCGTACTGCAGGTCGAGGCCGAGGTGGCTGCCGTCGCCGAGCAGGGAGCGGAAAGATTCGATGTGGAGGCTGTTGGTGATGACGAGGATTTCCCGCATCCCGGCGAGCATCAGCACCGACAGGGGGTAGTACACCAGCGGCTTGTCGTAGACGGGCAGCAGCTGTTTGGAGTTGATGGTGGTCAGCGGCAGCAGCCGGGTACCTGAACCGCCGGCCAGCAGTATTCCGCGCATCGCGATGGGTTTCCTTGCCTAGGGGCGGTCGGCGGTCAGTGGGCGGTTCCGGTCAGGGCGACGGATGGCGCGGTGCGGGGCAACGGATCGGTGCCGAGCGGGCGCCACCAGTCGGGGTGGTCCCGGTACCAGGCCACGGTGGCGGCCAGTCCGGATTCGAGGTCGCGCAGCGGCCGGTAGCCGAGTTCGTCCCGGGCCTTTCGGCAGTCGACCGAGTAGCGCAGGTCGTGTCCCTTGCGATCGGGCACCGGGCGCACGGACGACCAGTCGGCGCCGGTGGCCACCAGCAGCCGTTCGGTCAGCTGCCGGTTGGTGAGTTCCGTACCGCCGCCGATGTTGTAGACCTCTCCGGGACGGCCCGCCCGCCGCACGAGTTCGATGCCGCGGCAGTGGTCCTCGACGTGCAGCCAGTCGCGGACGTTGCTGCCGTCGCCGTACAGCGGCACGGACAGCCCGTCGACGAGGCGGGTGACGAAGAGGGGGATCACCTTCTCCGGGTGCTGCATCGGGCCGTAGTTGTTCGAGCAGCGGGTGATGCGGACATCGAGGCCGTGGGTGCGGTGGCCGGCCAATGCCAGGAGGTCGGATGAGGCCTTCGACGCGGAGTAGGGGGAGTTCGGCCGCAGGGGGCAGTTCTCGTCCCAGGACCCGTGCTCGATCGACCCGTACACCTCGTCCGTGGAGACGTGCACGAATGTGCGTACGCCGTGCCGGAGCGAGGCGTCCAGCAGGCTCTGGGTGCCGAGGACGTTGGTGCGCAGGAATGCGCCGCTGTCCTCGATCGAGCGGTCTACATGGGACTCGGCGGCGAAGTGAACCACCGTGTCGACGCCGGGCATCAGTGCGTCGAGGACACCGGGGTCGCAGATATCGCCCTGCCTGAAGCGCAGCCGGTCGTCGCCGGCCAGGTCGGCCAGATTGGCGAGGTTGCCCGCGTAGGTGAGCTTGTCCAGGACCGTGACGGTGCGCACGTCCACGTCCGCGCAACGCAGCAGCGTACGGACGTAGTGGGAGCCGATGAAACCCGCGCCCCCCGTGACGAGCAGGTGCGTGCCCTTCTGCATGTACTCCCCCTGAAACTGAATAGTAAAACGGGCCGCCAATACGGCAGGGCGACGTCAACCTAATGTCATTAGGTGGCGGCTGTAAAGCCTTAACCTACCGATAGGCGAGTCAAGTCGAAGCAAAGCAGTGCATGTAACCGCACACGTTTCGAAAGATGCGCGCAACCGCATTAAAACCGGGGCCCTGCAGGCATTTGAAGCACATCAATGATCGCTTGACGAAGGCCGTTACATCTGCATATCTTGCAGATCCATTGCGTGCCACATTGCCGAAAGTGACCCGTCACGAATTCGGCAACCACTTAATTCGAAGCCCGAATTCCGATCACCGGATCGGACGTTCTGCTATATCCAAAAGAGGGGGAGCTACGTGGGGCGAGATACGGCCACAGTCCACGCCGCGAACGTGGAAGAGGTCCCCCCACCCCCGGCCGCGGAGCAGCAGCCCGTCTGGCGTGACCGGTGGCTGCTCGACCGGGTCCGCGCGAACCTGCGCGGGCGCCCCGGCCTCGTCACCGCCGACGACACGGCCCGGCTGCGGGAGCTCCTCGCCGAGGTGGTCACCGGAGACCGGCGGATCCTGCAGGCGGGCGACTGCGCCGAGGACCCGGCCGAGTGCACCACGCCCGGCGTCCGGCGCACCGTGCGCCTGCTCGACGAACTCGCCGACGTGATGCGGGACGGCACCGGACGTGAGGTGCTGCGGGTCGGGCGGCTGGCCGGCCAGTTCGCCAAGCCTCGCTCTCAGCCCTTCGACCGGGTCGGAGGCCTCGAACTCCCCGCTTACCGGGGCCCCATGGTGAACGCGCCCGAGGCCGACCTGGTCGCACGGGAGCCCGACCCCCGGCGGCTGCTGATGGGCTACGACCTGTCACGCACCGTCCAGTCGGCCGTGGCGGAACAGGGCCGCGCACCGGCGGCGGACGCCGGGTCTGCCGTGTGGTCCAGCCACGAGGCGCTGCTGCTCGACTACGAACGGCCGCTGCTGCGCAGGCTTGACGACGGCGGGCTGCTGCTGGCCTCCACCCACCTGCCGTGGATCGGTGAGCGCACCCGGCAGCTGAACGGCGCCCACGTCCAGCTGCTGTCCCAGGTCGTCAACCCCGTGGCCTGCAAGGTCGGCCCCACCATGACGGCCGACGAACTGCTGGCGCTGTGCGCCGCGTTGGATCCCGGCCGCACCCCCGGCCGGCTCTCCCTCGTCACCCGCATGGGCACCGCCCATGTCCGCGACCAACTTCCGCGGCTGGTACGGGCGGTACGCGCTGCGGGGCACCCGGTGATCTGGCTGTGCGACCCCATGCACGGCAACACCGTCCGCGCGGCGGACGGACGCAAGACACGGATCGTGGCCACGCTCATCGACGAGGTCGAGGCCTTCCAGGACGTGGTGCTCGCCGAGCGTGGTGTCGCGGGCGGCCTGCATCTGGAGGCAACCGCCCAGCTGGTCGCCGAGTGCGTCTGGGCCCCCGACGACGTGCCGGGCGCCGCGTACACCACGCTGTGCGACCCGCGGCTCAATCTGACGCAGGCCCGGCACCTCGCACTCACCTGGCACGCCTGATCCACGGCCGGTCCGCAGTGACCCGATCTGTAGTGACTCGATCTGTTGCGACCCAAGGAGAAACGACGTTGAAGGGCAAGGAGCACATCCCAAGGGCGCGCCCCGGCACGGAGCACGCCGGCACGGAGCACGCCGGCAAGGTGGCGCTGGTGACGGGAGCCGCCGGAGGTATCGGGCGGGCGGTCGTGTACGCGCTCGCCGAGGCCGGTGCCTCGGTCGCCGCGGTCGACCTCGACGCGGTGGCACTCGAAGAACTGGAACGGACCGCCAGGGAGAAGGGCCTGTCCGTGGTCAGCTGCTCCGCGGATGTCACCTCAGCTGCCCAGGTGGAGTCCGTGATCTCCGCCGTGGAGGAGCAGTTGGGCCCGATCGACCAGCTCGTCAGCACCGCGGGCATCCTGCGCGCCGCGCCGGTCCTTTCACTCACCGAGGAGGACTGGGAGCAGACCTTCGCGGTCAACACCGCCGGTGTCTTCCGGGTCTCCACCGCCGTCGCCCGTCGCATGACGCAGCGCGGGCACCGGGGCTCCATCGTCACGGTGGCCTCCAACGCCGCCGTCGTTCCACGGGTCCACATGGCCGCGTACAGCGCGTCGAAGGCCGCGGCCGTCGCGTTCACGAAGAACCTCGGCCTTGAGCTGGCGCAACACGGCATCCGCTGCAACGCCGTATGTCCCGGCTCGACCGACACGCCCATGCTCCGCTCCCTGTGGGAGGACGAGTCCGGGCCTGCCCACTCACTCGACGGAGTGCTGTCCGAGTACCGGGTCGGCATTCCGCTCGGCAAGTTCGCCACCCCCGACGACATCGCGGACGCCGTCGCGTTCCTGCTCTCCGACCGTGCCGCGCACATCACCATGCACGACCTCCACGTCGACGGCGGCGCCGCCCTGGGCCGCTAGGCCCGCATCGCACCTCCAGGAGAACTCCCTCATGGCCATACCCGGCATCGCCCCCTACCCCATGCCCCGCCAGGAATCCCTGCCCGTCAACACGGCCTCGTGGCGACCCGACCCCCGGCGCGCGGCTCTCCTCGTGCACGACATGCAGCGGTACTTCGTGGCCCCCTTCCCCGCCTCCCAGGAGCCCGCACTCAGCCTGGTCGGCAACGCCCGCAAACTGGTCGAGCTGTGCCGTTCCCTGGACATCCCGGTCGCCTACACCGCGCAGCCGGGGGACATGACGGGGGACCAGCGCGGACTGCTCAAGGACTTTTGGGGTCCGGGCATGCAGACGACGCCCGAACATCGCGCGATCATCGACGAGGTGGCGCCCACCGCGGAGAACGCGGTCTTCACGAAGTGGCGTTACAGCGCCTTCCACGGCAACGACCTGATGGACCATCTGCGGCGCAGCGGTCGCGATCAATTGATCATCTGCGGTGTCTACGCCCACGTCGGCTGCCTGATGACGGCCGTCGAGGCCTTCACCCACGACATCGAGACCTTCCTGGTGGCGGACGCCGTCGCCGACTTCTCCGCGGACCATCACCGGATGGCACTCGACTACGCCGCGTCCCGGTGCTCGGTCGTCGTGTCCACCGACACGGTGCTCAGCCGGCTGGGCGCCGGCGAGCTCGTCGGGCAGGACTGACGCGATGGCGCCCGACGACTGTCGGTTCACCGACCTCCTGGGACGCGTGCTCGGACCCGACGCCCCCGCCTTCGCCCTGCTGTACCGCCCCGAGGCGGTCGGGGACCGGGTGGAGCTCCTGCTCGGCGACGTGAACGAAGTGGCCCGTCTGGCCGACATACCGCTCACCGCGCCCGGCGAAGGCCCGCCAGGACCACACCACGAGACTCTGGTCCTGGTGCCCTACCGCCAGGTCTCCGAGCGGGGCTTCGTCTGCCACGACGACGGCGCACCGCTGCTGACCCTGACCGTGACCGACCAATCCGCCCGTCCCCTGGACGAGGCCCTGGCGCTACTGCCCGACGTGCCCGTCGACATGTCGAACGCACGCTTCGACACCGACGACGCGGAGTACGCCTCGATCGTGCGCCGGGTCCTGGAGCGCGAGATCGGTAACGGTACGGGCGCCAACTTCGTCATCAGCCGCTCCTTCACGGCCGACGTCACCAACTGGTCCCCCGCCGTGGCCCTGAGCCTGTTCCGCCGGCTGCTCGGCGGTGAGCGCGGTGCGTACTGGACGTTCGTCGTGCACACCGGGGACCGCACCTTCGTCGGCGCCACTCCCGAGCGGCACGTCAGCCTCTTCGACGGGACCGCCGTGATGAACCCCGTCAGCGGCACCCTGCGCTATCCGCCCGACGGCCCCGCGCTCGCCGACGTGATGCGGTTCCTCGCCGACCCCAAGGAGGCCGGTGAGCTGTACATGGTGGTGGACGAGGAACTCAAGATGATGGCCCGGATCTGCGACGAGGGCGGCCGGGTCGTGGGCCCGTACCTGAAGGAGATGGCCACCCTCGCGCACACCGAGTACCTCATCAAGGGCCGCACCACCCGCGACGTGCGCGAGATCCTCCGCGAGACGATGTTCGCGCCCACGGTCATCGGCAGCCCTCTGGAGAGCGCGTGCCGGGTGATCCGCGAGTACGAACGCGGCGGACGCGGCTACTACAGCGGAGTCGCCGCGCTGGTCAGCCGTGACATCAACGGCGGTACGTCCCTGGATTCGGCGATACTCCTGCGTACGGCGGCCATCACCGGCGGCCGGCTCGAACTGACGGTGGGCGCCACCCTGGTGCGCGACTCCGAGCCCGACTCCGAAGTGGCCGAGACGCACGCCAAGGCGCGCGGTGTGCTGCGCGCGCTGGGCATCACCGAACCCACGTCCGCCCGCCAAGCGGTGGCCCTCACACTGGCCGACCATCCCCTGGTCCTCGGTGCGCTCGAAGACCGCAACGAGAGCCTCGCGCAGTTCTGGCTGAGCTCGCCCCCGGCCGACGACGATCCGTGGGTCGGTCGGGTTCCCGAGGGCCGGCGCGTACTCGTGGTCGACGCCGAGGACAACTTCACCGCGATGATCGCCCATCTGCTGCGTGCGGTGGGGTTCGACGTCGACGTACGCCGCTTCGACGCGCCGTATGCCACCACGGCGTACGACCTCGTGGTCATGGGGCCGGGCCCGGGCGACCCCCGTGACATCGGCGACGCCAGAATCCGCTCCCTGCGCGAGACGATCCGGCACCTGCTCGACGCGCCGACACCCTTCCTCGCCGTCTGCCTCAGCCACCAGATGCTCGGCACGGTGCTCGGGCTTGACATCGTGCGCCGCGAACGCCCCAACCAGGGCGTGCAGAAGAAGATCGACCTCTTCGGGAGGCCGGTCGTCGTCGGCTTCTACAACACCTTCGCCCTGAGCAGCACCGAGGACACGATCGACTCTCCCGCGGTCTCCGGGACTGTCGAGGTGAGCCGCGACCCGGCCACCGGTCAGGTGCACGGCCTGCGCGGCCCCGGCTTCGCCTCTCTGCAGTTCCACCCGGAGTCACTGCTCAGCCGGGACGGGGCCGCCGTGCTCAGGGAGACGGTCACCGCCCTGCTGGCTGCGGCTGAGCACCACGCACCGGCCCCGCCACCCCACCGTGAACCCCTGCCCCTGCCCCTGCCAGCCACAAGGTAGAGAAGTGCTGAACATCGCGATAGCGGGCGGCGGGATCGGCGGCCTGGCGGCCGCCCTGGCCGTCGCCCGGTCCGGCCACACCGCCCAAGTCCTCGAACGGAACACCGAGTTCGCCGAGCTCGGCGCGGGTATCCAGCTGGCACCCAACGCCTTCCGCGCCCTGGACCGGCTCGGCGTCGCAGAACCGGTACGCGCCAGTGCCGTCCACGTCGACGCCCTGCGGCTCATGGACGGCCGTTCCGGTGCGGCCCTGGTCTCGCTGCCGCTCGGCGACGCGTACCAGCGGCGGTTCGGCAGCCCTTACTCCGTGGTCCAGCGCGGCGATCTGCACACCGCGCTGCTGCGTGCCTGCCATGCCCACGACCGCGTCACGCTGCTCTCCGGCGTAACGGTGACCGGCTACCGGAACACCCCCGACGCGGTGGACGTCCTGACCGCCGACGGCCGCAGCATCGAGGCGGACGCCCTGATCGGGGCCGACGGGATGCGCTCCAGAGTCCGCGCCCAGCTGGTGGGCGACGGCCCGCCGCAGGTCTCCGGCCACACCATCCACCGCACGGTCGTACCGATGGCGGAGGTGCCGCCCGCGCTGCGCTGGAACTCCGTGAACCTCTGGGCGGGCCCCGGCTGGCACTTCGTGCACTACCCGATCGCGGGCGGCGACAAGCTGAACCTCGCGATCACCCGCGACGACGGCGCCCGGGACGCGGTGGCCGGTGTACCGACCGGCCGGGACGAGGTGCTCGCAGGCTTCCCCGACCTGCACCCGGACGCCCGCCGCCTGCTCGAACTCGGCCGGAAATGGCGGACCTGGGTGCTCTGCGACCGTGCACCGACCGACACCTGGACCGACGGGCGGGTCTGCCTCATCGGAGACGCCGCACACCCCATGCTGCAGTACGCCGCCCAGGGCGCCTGTATGGCGCTGGAGGACGCGGTGGTGCTCGGCGAGACGCTGGACGGTTCATCCCCGCACGCCGTCGGCCCGGACGTCGCAGGGCGCCTCGCCCGGTTCGCCGCACTGCGGCGGGAGCGCACCGCGCGGGTCCAGGAGGTGTCCCGGTGGATGGGCCACGCCCTCTACCACCCGGACGGTGCCGAAGCCGACGCACGCGACGCGCTGCTCGCTTCGCTCTCCCCCGACGGCCTGATGGAAGCCATGGACTGGCTCCACGCCCATGACTCCGCCGGCCCGCCGGTAGCGGCCGTACGACCCCGGCCTGCTTCCGGGCGTTCCGCAGCAAGCGACCAGGGACCCCGCTTCCCTCTGGACAGGAGATTTCGAACGTGTCACACATAGACCGAGGTCTGGGGCGTCGGCTGCAACTGCAGCAGGGCCTCATCTGGCTCGCAGCCGCACAGGGCGACCCCTACGCGGCTCTGCTGCGGGGACTCGACATCGACCCCCGGGACCAATGGCGCGCTCTGCGTGCACAGCCGCTGTCCCGAAGCACGACCGGAGGCTGGGTCGCCGCGCGGCATCCGGTCGCACACGCCGCCCTGACAACACCCGAGTTGCGCGGCCGACCCCTTTTTGACGCGCCCGACGACGTCTCCCGGCCCGACACCGCGGCAGCCGCGGCGCGATACGTCGCGGCTTCGTGGAAAGACACACTGGATCGGACGCCCGACGAAGCCGACCTGGTCGCCGTCGCCCGCGACGCGGCCGTCGGCGCGCTGGCCCGGGCCTGCGGGCTCGACGAGGCCGCGGAACACGCCCTGCACCACGCCGTCCTGCAGACCCGGGGTGCGCTCGACGCCCCCTTCTATCCGCAGAGCCCGGCCCTCACCCGGCAGATCGCTGAAGGCCTGGCGACCCTGCGGGCCCTCGTCCCCGCCGGACTCGATGTCGCCGTGGCCGGAATCCCGGTGGCGACGGACCTGGTGGCCAACGCGGTCGCCCGTGGTGCCGCGACCGGCCACAGCGCCGCCGAACTGTGGGACCGGCTGACGGCGCGGCCGGGCCACGCCGAGCGGGTGGTGCGGGAGACCCTGCGCCTGGCCTCTCCCCTCCAACTGCACGTTGCCACCGCCGACGCCCCCTGCGAGCTGGGCGGGCAGCGCATCGAGGCCGGTGAGCGCGTGGTGACGGTCCTTGGCGCCGCCCACCGGGACCCCGAGGTGTTCCCCGACCCCGACCGGTTCGACCCGGACCGCTCCCTGGAGCAACAGGGCGCCGTCCTCGTGCCGTGCACGACACGGTCGTCGGTGCTGACCTTCGCCGAGGCCTTCGCCCAGGAAGGACTGCGCGCCCTCGCCGATCGCCGCCCCCGCCCGGTCACCACCGGGCCGCTCGTCCGCCGCGCCGCCGCCCCGGTGTCCCCGTCGTTGGTCGCCTGCCCCGTGGCCACGGTCTGAGCCAGGAAGAACACGACATGAAGATTCTGTTCGCCAGCATGCCCCATCCGACGCACTTCCAGCCGATGTTGCCGCTCGCCTGGGCGCTGCGCGCGGCCGGGCACGAGGTGCGCGTCATGGGGCACCCCGACCTGACGGAGACCACCACCGGAAGCGGCATGACCGCCGTGCCGGTCGGTGAGCCCGGCTGGTACCGCAACGACACCTACGAGCCCGAGCTGTACGGACAGTTGATGGGCAACGGCGCGTCCGACTTCCTGGGCACCTTCGACTGGCCGATGACCGACGCCGCGGCCTGGAGCTGGGAGGGACTGCTGGGCCTGGAGAAGGTCCTCATCTCCGCCCTCTACGCCGGGATCAACAACGACCCGGTGATCGACGAGATGGTCGCCTATGCCCGCCACTGGCAGCCCGACCTCGTCATCTGGGAGCAGCTCACCGTCGCCGGCGCCGTGGCCGCCGAACTCATCGGCGTACCGCACGCCCGGTTCGTGTACGGCCTGGACTTCATCGGCCGGGCCCGCGAGGAGTTCCTGCACCGACACGACGAGCAGCCCGTGGCGCACCGCGAGGACCCCACACGCGAGTGGCTTGAAGAGACCATGCACCGGCTCGGCGGCACATGGACCGAGCGGCTGCGCACCGGCGGTTTCACCATCAGCACATCGGTGCCCAGCACCCGGCTCGACTCCGCGGGCCCGGTCGAGAGCCTGCGGTACATCCCCTACAACGGCCCCTCTGTGGTGCCCGACTGGCTGCGGAAACCGGCCGAACGCAAGCGGGTGTGCCTCACTCTGGGCCTCTCCAACGAGATCGAGAACACGACGACCACGGTCGGCGACATCCTTGCCGGACTGGCCGATCTGGACGTGGAGGTCGTCGCCACCCTGAGCGCCGACGACGCGGCCGGGATCGGCCGACTCCCCGACAACGTCCGCCTGGTGGACTTCGTACCGCTCCACGATCTGCTGCCCACCTGCGCGGCCATCGTGCACCACGGTGGCATCGGCTCCCGCCTCACCGCCGTCCACCACGGCGTGCCCCAACTGGTGCTGGGTCACGGCTACGACACCCTGATGATCGCCCGGCGCCAGGAGGAGCTGGAGGCAGGTCTTGCCCTGCCCGCCGACAGCGCGACCGCCGACGCCGTCCGCGACCACGTCGCCCGGCTCCTGGACGAGCCCCGCTTCGCCGCTGGCGCAGCCAGGATGCGCGACGAACTGCTGGCCCAGCCGTCCCCCGCCGACATGGTCGCGACTCTGGAACGCCTGGTGGGCGAGCAGGCGGAGGCAGCCTGATGACGGCGCCCACAGCCCCGTACGCACCTGCTCCGACGGCGTACGCGGAAGAGCTGTTGAGCCGCCGCCTGGCCCGTTCCGCAGCGGCCCGCACCGACGGTGTGACGGCTCTTTCCGACTACCACCAGTGGTTCGCCGCGTGCGCCGAACGGTCCTTCACCGAGGTGGAGCCCGTCCCGCTCGACGAGCTGACCGGCTGGCACCGCGAGCCGGGTACCGGCAACCTCGTGCACGACAGCGGGCGCTTCTTCTCCGTCGGGGGCGTAGCGGTCGAGCGGCCCGGCGCCGCGGCCCCCGGTTGGAGCCAACCGGTCATCAACCAGCCCGAGACCGGCATCCTCGGCATCCTGATGTCCGAGTTCGACGGCATCGCGCACTTCCTGATGCAGGCGAAGGTGGAACCGGGCAACCACAACGGGCTCCAGCTGTCACCCACGGTGCAGGCCACCCGCAGCAACTACACCGGCGCCCACCGCGGGCGCCCGGTCCCCTACGTCGAGTACTTCCGCAACGCCGCACGGCACACGGTCATCGCTGACGTACGCCAGTCCGAGCAGGGCGCCTGGTTCTACCGGAAGCGCAACCGCAACATGATCGTCGAGGTGCGCGAACCCGTCGAAGTGCGGGACGGGTTCCGGTGGATGACGTTGGGTCAGATTCACGAGCTGCTCGCCCTGGACGACATGGTGAACATGGACTCCCGCGCCGTGCTGTCCTGCCTGCCCTTCACGGGCCCCGGCCTCGCCCAGGCCGTGGCCTGGGCCCCGGACGCCTTCCAGGCCGCATTGCTCAGGTCCTGCGAGATCGGCGCTGACGGCGGCCGGCACACCACGGCCGAGATCCTGAACTGGATCACCGAGACGCGCAGCACCACTGAACTCCTGGTCCGCCAGGTGCCGTTGGACCAGGTCACCGGATGGCATGCGGCGGGCGGCCGGATCAGCCACGAGAGCGGGCTCTTCTTCGACGTCATGGGCGTACGGGTGCGCGCGAGGGGCCGCGAGGTGGACCAGTGGGCCCAGCCCATGATCGCCGCCGGACGGACGGGTCTCATCGCCTTCCTCACCCGCCGGATCAACGGCGTCCTGCACGTCCTGGTACAGGCGAAGGCCGAACCGGGCCACAACGACGTCATCGAACTGGCCCCGACGGTGCAGTGCACACCACAGAACTACGCCGTCCTGCCGACCGAAGCCCGGCCGCCCTTCCTCGACGAGGTGCTCACCGCCGCCCCCGGGCGTATCCGTTTCGACACCACCCTCTCCGAAGAGGGCGGCCGCTTCTACCACACCCGCAACCGCTACCTGGTCGTCGAAGCGGACGACGTCGGAGCCGACGGCATCGGAGCCGACGGCCACCCCGGCTTCCGCTGGGTGACCCTGCGGCAACTGACGGACCTGCTGCGCCACAGCTACTACCTCAACGTGGAAGCCCGCAGCCTCGTCGCATGCCTGCGGAGCCTGCTGGCCGGGCCGCAGTGACCGAAACACACCGAAAGGACTCGAAGATGGTGTCTGCCCGCGCCCGGCTGATCCGGGACATGGTGCGCATCCGCACGGTGGAGGAGATCCTCGCCGACTATTACCGCGACGAGCAGGAGATGCGCACCCCCACGCACTTCTCCATCGGACAGGAGGCGACCGCGGTGGGGGTGTGCTCGGCCACCACCACCGCGGACTGGGTGTACTCGGGGCACCGCTCGCACGCGCCCTACCTCGCGAAGGGGGGCGACCTCGAAGCGCTGGTGGCCGAGCTCTACGGCAAGGAGGACGGCTGCTCCCGCGGCCGGGGCGGCTCGATGCACGTGATGGACCAGTCGGTGGGCTTCGCGGGCTCGGCCGCCATCCTCGGCGAGATGATCTCTGTGGCTGTCGGCACCGGCTGGACATTCGCCCGCGCCGGTGAGGAGCGGGTCGCGCTCACCTTCTTCGGTGACGGCGCATCCGACGAGGGCGTGCTCTCCGAATCCCTGAACTTCGCTGCGGTGCACCGGATTCCGGTGATCTTCGTCTGTGAGAACAACCTGTACTCGATCTCCTCGCCGCTGAGTGTCCGGCATGCCGAGGGCACCTCGGTGCACGGGCGTGCCGAGGCCGCCGGAGTGCGGGCCCTGTCGGTCGACGGCAACGACGTGTTCGCCGTCCGGGCCGCCGCGACGGACGCGGTGGAACACGCCCGCCGTGGCGAAGGACCCGTCCTGCTCGAACTGGCGACGTACCGATGGCGCGCCCATGTGGGACCCGGGCTCGACCACGACCACGGCTACCGCTCCAAGGAGGAGATCGAGTCCTGGATGGCGGCCTGCCCGATCGTGCGGGCCGCGGACACGCTGCGCGCGGACGAGCCGGACATCGACGCGGCCGTGTCCGCCTGGCGCACCGAGTTCCAGCAGGAGATCCACACGGCAATCGACCGCGCCAAGGCGCTGCCGTTCCCGGACACCGCCCGTCTGCTCGACGGTGCGTATCTGCCCGCGACCTACTGACCACAGCACATCCCAGGGAAGAGGAGACCGGATATGCGCACCCTGACCTACTGGCAGGCCATCAGCGAAGCCACCGTGCAGTGCATGGAACGAGATGAGGGCATCTTCGTCGCCGGCGAGGGCGTCGACGACGTGAGCGGCAGTTTCGGCACCACGAAGGAGGCCTTCGACCGGTTCGGCCCGGGCCGGGTGATCGACATGCCCAACGCGGAGAACGCCACGGCCGGCTTCGCCATCGGAGCCGCCGCCGCGGGTCAGCGCCCCCTCGTGGTGCACGTCCGCGCGGACTTCATGTTCCTCGCCATGGACCCGATCGTGAACATGGCCGCCAAGTGGCGCTACACCTACGGCGGTGACAAGGGCGGCGTCCCGGTGGTGACCCGCGGTGTCGTCGGGCGGGGCTGGGGGCAGGGTTCCACCCACTCCCAGAGCCCGCACGCGACGTTCGCGCACTACGCGGGGCTGCACGTGGCGACCCCCGCCACCCCGGCCGACGCCAAGGGCATGCTGGTGCAGGCCCTGACCGGTGACACACCCGTCGTACTGATCGAGAACCGCAACCTCTACCAGCTCACCGGCGAGGTCCCCGAAGAGCCGATACCGACCCCGTTCGGCATCGGCCGCATCGCCCGCGCGGGCACCGATGTCACCGTCGTCGCGGCGTCGTTGATGGTGCATGAGGCGGAGCGCGCGGCCGAGCAGCTCGCCGAGCGCGGCATCAGCGTCGAGGTGGTGGACGTACGCAGTCTGCGGCCGCTGGACGAGGGCATCATCTGCGAGTCCGTCGCCAAGACCGGCCGGCTCGTCGTCGCCGACACCAGCTGGGCCCGGTACGGGTTCACCGCCGAGGTGGCCGCGGTGGTCGCCGAACACGTGCCGCACGTGCTGCGCGCACCGGTACGCCGGGTGTCCCTGCCGGACAGCCCGGCACCCGTGTCGCGCCCGCTGGAGGAGGCCTTCCACCCCGGCGCGAGCAGCATCGTGTCCGCCTGCCTTGACGTGTGCGGCGAGAGGGACGCCGTGCTGCCGCAGTTGGCCGATGTGTCCGCCGGCTTTCAGGGGCCGTTCTGAGTGCCGTCCCGGAACGGCACATCGTCACTACATGAGGAGAAACCGGTGCAGGTACGCCAGCTGAAGATCGAAGGGGCCTACGAGTTCACCCCCCAGGTGTTCGAGGACGCCCGCGGCGTCTTCCTGTCGCCCTACCAGGAGGACGTGTTCACCGAGGCCGTGGGACGCCCGCTCTACCCGGTGGTGCAGTCCAGTTACAGCGTCTCCAAGCGGGGCGTCGTCCGCGGTATTCACTTCACCGCCGTTCCGCCCGGCATGGGGAAGTACGCCTACTGCACGCGCGGCAAGGCTGTCGACTACATCATCGACACCCGGGTGGGATCCCCGACCTTCGGCATGTGGGACTCGGTGGAGCTCGATCCGCAGAACCGCCGGTCGGTCCACATCCCGATCGGCGTCGGGCACCTGTTCGTCGCCCTTGAGGACGACACCACCATCTCCTACCTGCTCTCCACCGGCTACGAACCGCAGCGGGAGCACGCCATCCACCCGCTGGACCCCGAAATCGCCCTGCCCTACCCGGAGGGCCTGGACCTCCTCCTGTCGGACCGGGACCGCGCGGCCCCGACACTGGCCGAGGCGAAGGAGCTGGGCATCCTCCCCGACTACGCGGACAGCCTGCGTCTCGAGGCGAGATCGACCACTGCGCGGAGCAGCTGAGAGCGGAAACGAACGAACGCCGTAGCGGGAGGCTCCCTTCAAGGAGGCCTCCCGCTACGGCGTTCAGGGTTCCGGGGCGGGCTACTCGCCCCTGGTCTTCGCGATGATCTCCTCGGCGACGCTCCGGGGAACCTCGGCATAGCTGTCGAACTGCATCGAGTAGTTCGCCCGGCCCGACGTCTTGCTGCGGAGGTCGCCGACGTAGCCGAACATCTCCGACAGCGGCACCAACCCCGTGACGAGCTTGGCGCTGTGACGGTCCTCCATGGACTGGATCTGACCGCGGCGGGAGTTGATGTCCCCGATGACATCGCCCATGTACTCCTCGGGCGTCGTCACCTCGACCTTCATCAGCGGTTCGAGCAGGGCCGGGGAGGCCAGGCGTGCGGCCTCCTTGAAGGCCATCGAACCGGCGATCTTGAAGGCCATCTCGGAGGAGTCGACCTCGTGGTAAGCGCCGTCGAGGAGGACCACCCGGACACCCGTGAGGGGGTAGCCGGCGAGCACACCGAAGTCCATGGCCTCCTGACAGCCGGCGTCCACGGACGGGATGTATTCGCGCGGGACACGGCCCCCGCTGACCTTGTTCTCGAACTCGTAGCCGTCGCCGTCGAGGGGTTCGAGTGCGATCTGCACCTTGGCGAACTGGCCGGAGCCACCCGTCTGCTTCTTGTGCGTGAAGTCGTGCTTCGCGACCGTCCTGCGCAGCGTCTCGCGGTAGGCGACCTGCGGCTTCCCGACGTTCGCCTCGACCTTGAACTCGCGCTTCATACGGTCTACGAGGATGTCGAGGTGGAGTTCACCCATACCGGCGATGATGGTCTGGCCGGTCTCCTCGTCGGTCTTGACGCGGAAGGACGGGTCTTCCTCGGCCAGGCGCTGGATGGCCACGCCCAGCTTCTCCTGGTCACCCTTGGACTTGGGCTCGATCGCCACCTCGATGACCGGCGCCGGGAAGTCCATGGACTCCAGGATGACCGGGCTCTTGTCGTCGCACAGCGTCTCACCGGTGGTGGTCTGCTTCAGGCCCATGACGGCGACGATGTCACCGGCGCCCACCGAGTCGATCTCCGTGCGCTTGTTGGCGTGCATCCGGTAGATCTTGCCGATCCGTTCCCGCTTGCCCTTCACGGAGTTGAGCACCGCGGTGCCTGCCTCCAGGCGACCGGAGTAGATCCGGATGAAGGTGAGCTTGCCCAGGTGTGGATCGCTGGCGATCTTGAAGGCGAGCGCCGAGAGCGGCTCGTCGTCGGCGGGCCTGCGCCGCACGACCTCCTCGGGGTCCTTCACCGCGCGGCCCTCGATGGCCTCGACATCCAGCGGGGACGGCAGATAGCGCACGACCGCGTCGAGCAGGGGCTGCACACCCTTGTTCTTGAACGCGGTACCGCAGAACACCGGGGTGACCGTGGTGTCCGAGGACTTGCCCGACGCGATGGTGATACGACGGATCGCGGCGTACAGCTGCTCCACGGAAGGCTCCTGGCCCTCCAGGTACAGCTCCATGAGCTCGTCGTCGTTCTCCGCAACGGCCTCGAGCAGCTTGCCGCGCCACTCGTCGGCGGCCTCGGTGTGCGTCGCCGGGATCTCGACGGTGTCGTACGCCTCGCCCTTGGCGGCCTCGGCCGACCAGACGTACGCCTGCATCGTCACCAGGTCGACGACACCCTTGAAGTCAGCCTCTGCCCCGATGGGCAACTGCATGACCAGCGGAGTCGCACCGAGACGGTCGGTGATCATGGCGACACAGCGGTGGAACTCGGCACCCGTACGGTCGAGCTTGTTGACGAAACAGATCCGCGGCACGCCGTAGCGGTCCGCCTGACGCCAGACGGTCTCGGACTGCGGCTCGACCCCTGCGACGCCGTCGAACACCGTCACGGCACCGTCGAGCACCCGGAGGTTGCGCTCGACCTCGACGGTGAAGTCGACATGGCCCGGGGTGTCGATGATGTTGATGGTGTGATCGACGTCCTCGAGCGGCCAGTGGCAGGTCGTCGCGGCGGACGTGATCGTGATGCCACGCTCCTGCTCCTGCTCCATCCAGTCCATCGTGGCGGCACCGTCGTGGACCTCGCCGATCTTGTACGAGACACCGGTGTAGAACAGGATCCGCTCGGTGGTCGTCGTCTTGCCCGCGTCGATGTGGGCCATGATCCCGATGTTGCGGACCTTGGCCAGGCCAAGCGAAGTGATAGCCATGACTGAGTACTTTCCTGAACGGAGGGGTGGGGCGGGTTCCGGAGGCTCGAGCCTGCCGAGGCCTTCTCAGGCCTGCTTGGAGGCGCCGGACGGGAGGAACAGCGCGGGGATCGCGGTGACAGCCACGAAGACGAGGGCCCACCAGAACACGGGGCCGAAGTCCCCGCCCCCGCCGTCGGCCGAGTAGACGTAGTGCTGCAGGAGCAGCGCGACGACGGTGGTGCCCACGGCACCACCGAGCTGCTGTGAGACCGCGTTGGCCGTGGTCGCGGTCGGCACGCTGGTGGCCGGGAGTGAGTGGTACAGCGTGACCATGATGGGCGCCGATGCCAGGGCCAGGCCGATGCCCTGGGCGAACAGGGCCGCGAGCAGCAGGGCGTTCACCTCGGCGGTGTCGGCCATGGCGAAGGTCGTGATGCCCGCCGCGACCAGAAGGAGCCCGAAGAGGACCAGGGCCCGGGGGTTGCTCTTGGTGTCGATGACCCGCCCGACGAGCAGCACCGCGGCAGCCGTTCCCACACCCTGCGCCACCATGATCGCTCCGGCGCCCAGCGGCCCCTTGCCACCGGCCTGCTGGAAGAACAGCGGAACCAGCACGACGACTCCGTACAGACCGAAGTTGTTGAGCAGGGTGATGGAGGTGGAGGCCGTGAACATCCGGTCGCGGAAGAGCGAGAAGTCCACGACGCCCGGGGTCTGGGCCCGGGCGGCCCGCACTCCGTGCACGGCGAGCAGGACCACGCCCGCCACGACCGGCAGGAGTACCGGTGTGCTCGTCAGCGACGTGCCCTTGGCCAGGTTGCTGAAGCCGAGGATGACGGCGGCCAGACCACCGCCCATGGTGAGCAGTCCGGCGAGGTCGAGACGCCCCGGCGCCTGTCCCTTGGTGTTCGGGAGGTATCGCACGGACAGGACGATCACCGCGACGATGATCGGCACGTTCAGGAGGAACGCCCACCGCCAGGAGAACTCCTGGATGACCGTGCCGCCAAGCACGGGGCCGAGTACCGGCGCCACCAGGAGCGGGGCAGCCATCATCGTCATCATCCGGCCCATCTGGGCCCGGCCCGCGACCTCGACGACGATGATCCGCATCAGCGGGAAGAGCATGCTGGCGCCGAAGCCCTGCACCGCCCGGAAGGCGATGAGGCTGCCCAGTGACCAGGCGGCTCCGCACAGGACCGAGCCCAGCAGAAAGACGGAGAGCGAGGCGGTCCAGGTGGCGACCGCGCCGAAGCGCTGGGCCGCCCATCCGGTCGCCGGGATGACCGACGACATCGCGAGGAGATATGCGGTGGACGCCCACTGAGCGTCCGCGAGGCCGGCGTCGAAGTACTCGGTGAACGAGTGCATGGCGACGCCGACGATCGTGGTGTCGAGCAGGGCGACGAACGCGCCCAGTGCGAGGACGAGAGCCACGACGACGGGTGAGCGCTCCACCGGTGGAGCGGCCGCTTCGGCCGGCGCCTCCTCCTTGGCGCTCGTGGTGCTGATCTCCTCGGACATGAACTTTTCCTTTCCTGTACAGCGTCAGGGCAGTGACGCGTGGCTGTAACCTAGACCCCCTTGGGCTTTGCCTAATATACACAGGCATTGCTAGGGTCCGGGATCATGAAGGAATTGACCGACCCGCAGATCCGCGCATCGTTCGTCAACTGCACCAAGGGCGAGGCCAGTCGGCTCGCCGTGCCGCGAGATCTTTCCGAACTGCCTTGGGAGGACCTGGACTTCCTCGGATGGCGCGACCCCGGTGCGCCGCAGCGCAGCTACATCGTGGCCGAGCACGAGGGCCGCCTTGTGGGCTTCAGCCTCCGTTTGGCGCCCCGCACCGGGAACTCGTACCACCGCGCCATGTGCTCCATCTGTCTGACCACCCACCCTGCGAGCGGGGTGACGTTGATGACGGCCCGCAAGGCACGCGAGACCGGCAACAGCGACGACACGGTGGGCGAGTACATCTGCAGCAATCTGGCCTGCTCCCTGTACGTGCGGGGCAAGAAGCGGGCCCAGCCCGGGGGCCGCCTCAAGGAGTCCCTCACCGAGGAGGAGAAGGTCGAGCGCATGAAGACGAAGCTCGCCGACTTCCTGAACAAGCTGTTCTAGTGGCGCTGCGGGGCACCCGGGTCGCCGCGCAGGGCGTCCAACGTGTGGGCGAGCGCCATCCGATAGGCGGGCACCGCGGCCTCGTACAGGTCGCGCCCCCGCTCGGTTATCCGGCCGTGCACCGTGCGCCGATCACCGGTGCTCGGCATGCGCACGGCCAGCTCGTCCCGGACGAGGCGGTCGACGACCCGGGATGTCGACGACGGACTGAGACGGATCTCCTGGGCGAGTTCCGCGATGCGCAACTGCCCGGGATTCTGGGCGAGTTGTTCCAGGGCGAGATACGTCGACGGGGAAAGCCCGAGTCGGCCGAGCTCGCGCGTCAGCGCCCGCTCGAAGTGGCAGCGCAGCTCCTCCGTGCGCCGCCACCAGGAGAGCTCCCCCTCGGACGCCTCACGTGCGCCGCCACGGGAGCCTGGCCGGCCGGGCACCTCCAGCAGGGCCGACGCACCCGCCCTGCTGTCTCCGTCGCCGCAGGCCGGGGCGGCGAGCGCGACGCGGGGGGCGGGGCGGCGGGAATGGCCGCCACCCTGATCGCCCGGGTGGACCGGGCGGTGCGCGGCGAGCGTGGTGGACGGTCCGGGATATGCCGTCACAGAGGATCACCCAATCTCGGTCGATGCCGGCCGGGGAGAACAGCTCACGGCCAGGTCGTGCCCCCGGACCTCTCGCCGTAACGAGGGGAGTGAGGGCGGTGCCGACAACGAGAAAATCATTCCTTCGAGAAGGTTTCAAATTTGATCAGAGATCCTGATAACACGAGACCTGGGCACCCGACAGCGCGATCGGACACACGAACACGCGGATACGCGAACGGCCCCCGGCAGTACCGGGGGCCGTTCGTCGGGAAGGTGCGGGCCGGCGAATCGCGGGGCCACGGCCTCACCGCACGCCCCGCGGAATCAGCGCACGCCAGCCTCGGCCGCCGCCCACCGGCCGTAGGCGGCCGCGGCGGGCTGCAGCCGCAGGGCGCCATGACCGGCGAGGGCATGCACATCACGCCAGAACCGCTGCAGTGGCTCCCCGTCGACCTGAGCGCGCGCGCCGCCACTGCGGATGAGCCGCTCCACGGCACCGACCAGCATCTCCACGGCAACCACCGCGTCGCGCATGTTCAGGGCCACCGGCAGGTCGTCCAGCGGGGCCTGGTCGGCCCGTTCGGCCGCGCGCCGCAGCAGCAGATACGCCGCGTCGACCTCGGCGGAGGAGAGGGCCAGGGTCTGCTGCGCGACGGCGTCATCGAAGAAGCGGCCGCCGCCCGCCGTGGTGCGTCCGGCGGCCAAAGCGGTCCAGGCGCGCAGGGCGCCGCGCGCCGCGCCGAGCGCGGGCGCCGCGAAGATGAGGGACGCGACCAGGGTGTACGGGATGCGGTGACAGCGCGCGGCGTCCTTCTCCTCGCGCCCTGCGGCAAGAGCCTCGCGCGTGACGGTGCGGTGCTCGGGCACGAAGGTGGCGTCGACCGTGACGCTATGACTTCCGGTGCCCCGCAGGCCGCTGTTGCGCCAGGTGTCGTGGATCGAGAAGTCGGCGCGGGGCACGGCGAGGATCCGCTGGCGGTGACCACCGTCGGCGGGTTCCGGGGCGGCGAGCAGGATCCATCGCGCATGGTCGACTCCGCTCGCGAAGTCCCATCGCCCGGTCAGCAGATAGCCGCCGGGTGTCGCGGTGAGCTCCCCGGCAGGTGGCACCACGGCAGCCGCGATGGGGGTGTCCGGGCCGGATTCCCACAGGTCGGCCCGCCCTTGGCGGGGAAGGTGGGCGGCAAGCCTGCCGTGGGCGGCCTGCAGCGCGGCGCACCAGGCCGCGGAGGTACACCCTTCTCCCACCACGGCGACGGCGTCGAGGAGTTCGGCGAAGGTGCCGGTGGCGCCGCCGAATTCGGCGGGAACGAAATGGCGCGCGAAGCCGGCCCTGACCACGGCGTCGGCCACGGCCGGGTGCAGGGTGCGCGCCTGCTCCGACTCCGCCGCGTACCGGGCCCCCAGAGCGGCGATGTCGTGGGTCCGGACGGTGCGCGTCAGTGCGGCGTGGATGGTGGTGGGCATCAACCTGCCCCCTTCTTACAGACAGATTGTCTGAATCGGAGCTATTTATGATCGGAATTACGGGATCGACTTGCCCTTCGGCGCCTCCGCAAGAAAAGATTCCGTTGCGTAGGAATTTTTGAGAGAGTGACGGTGCCAACTGGGGGCCTGGCCATGGGGAAGCAGGACAGAGCGCGGCGTACACGCGGGCTGGTCTTGGATGCGGCCGCCGTGGAGTTCGCCGCGCAGGGGTTCGCCGCCACCAACTTGCAGGTGGTCGCACGGCATACCGGCCTCACCAAGGGGGCGCTCTACGGGCACTTCGCCTCCAAGGCCGAGCTGGCCGCCGAGCTGACCCGGCAGTTCGAGGAGCACTGGCAGGCGCTGCTCAATGCGGCCAAGGGCTCCGGGGCGCCGCCCCTGCGGGTGCTCGACCTGCTGCTGACTCAACTCTCCGACCACGCGCAGCACGATGTGCGGTTCCGTGCGGGCCTGCGGCTGGTGTCCGAGAAGGGCTGGGCCGAGGGCACAAGCACGGAACAGGTCGAGCAACTGCGTGCGCTGCTCCTTCACTTGGTGGCGGGCGCACAGGAAAGCGGCGGGATCGACCCGGGCCACCGGCCCGAGGTGCTCAGCCAGCTGTTCCTCGCCGTGCTCCTCGGGCAGTGCCACACGGTTACCGCCGGGCCGCCGGAACAGGACGGCCGGCAGACGCAGCAGCTGTGGAAGACACTGCTGCCCGCCATGCGCCACCCGGTGATGGGCCTGGCCCGGGCAGCCGCCCCCATCCCTCGCGCTGTGCAAGGGAGTTGAGCACCGGGTCGTCGCCGACCACCACCGGATGGCCGACGGCCCGCAGCAGATCCACGTCGCTGGCGTGATCACCGTAGGCGTGGCAGTCACGTGGCGACGCCCGGTGGTCGTCCATCGTCGATCGGGCCAGCTCCGCCTTCCGCGGCCCGATCACCGGCGTGTCCACGTTCCCGGTCAGGACACCGTCGTGTTCCTCGGCGGTGGTGCACAGGACCACGTCGGCCTGCAGCTCCTCGGCTATCGGTGCCAGGCACGGCAGAAAAGACCCGGAGACCAGCGCGACGAGGGCTCCGGCGCGCCGGTGGCTTCGCAAGGCATCGACGGCAGGCTGGTGGAAGACGCCTCCCTGCGCCTGTTCGACGGCGAACCAGGCACGTCCGGCCCGGTCAAGCTCGGCGACGGAGGCCCCCCGGAAGTGGCGGTAGAACGACCGGTTGAGCCGGCTGCGCGGTATACCGGCCGCCAGATCGCGGAGGTGCTCATCGCGGGCCCGCAGGAAGCGGGCCCGGTTCTCGCCCACCCGCTCCCAGTAGAAGGCGAGGAAGCGGGACAGGCTGGTGACGGTGATGAGCGTCTCGTCCACATCGAAGAATGCGACGGTTGGTGAAGCGGCGTTCATGGAGTCCTTGCCACCGCCCGCGGAAGGACGGCATCGAGTCAGGAGAGGACGGACGGAAGAGAACGGAAACGACGGAGAGGAAACGCCGTGCGCGCTACACCGGGTAGGGGTGCGCATGGCAGTCCCGGCGCCGGCCGAGGTCGCCACGGCGGCCGACCGCTCCACGGACCTCCCTGCCCGTCGTGTCGACCGCCTGGAGGATCTGGTCCACCCGGCCCTGCAGCACCGCGCCCGCAGGTGTCAGCTCGATGGGGCAGCGCCCGCGACGCAGAAACAGGACGGCGTCGAGCGAGGACTCCAGACTCTTGATCTGGCCGGTGACGGTGGACTGGGCGCAGTGCAGATTCCTGGCCGCCTGGGTGAAGCTCAATTCCCGTGCCACCTCACGGAAGACACGCAGCTGCTGAAGTTCCATCGCCTGCCCCCTGGGGATACGCGCTCGGTACCGGGTGCCGGTCAACAGGCCGACACGACGCGGTGCGGCCGGTACACGGAGGTGGCGCGGGCAAGGGTGCGTTCGCCCTGGGTGGCCGTGAGCCGGACCAGCCGATCACCTGGGGCGGCGTCCGTGAGCCCTTCGTGCGCCTCGACCGTGACGGGCGCGTCCAGTTCGCCGAAGCAGTCGAAGCTGACCTCGCACGACGTCATCAGATGGGTCCGCGGGTCGCCGGACTGACGCAGCAGCTGGTGTCCCGCCTGACGGAATGCCTCGACGAGGGCCATGCCGGGAACGTGGTCGCTGGCGTGCTCGAAGTAGCCCGGGTGCTTCGCGTCCAGGTGCATCCCGTACTTCCCCGGTCCCTCGCTGCTCAACAGGACGTTCTCCGGGCGGACCTGCCCCACATCGGCGGCCGGGAGCAGGGTCCGGGACCGCGGCGGCAGCAGACCGCCGGCAGGGGTACTGCGGTAACGAAGTGTGGCGTAGAGCTCGTCGCCCACCGCAAGGAGCCGCACCGAAGCCCGGCCGCAGTGCAGGCCGTTGACTTTGAGCGCGGTCTCGTAGCGGGCGCCGAAGCGCTTGGTGGACTGGTTGGTGTCGGGCGTGAACCGCCCGTCGAGCACGACCCGGAGCGGGGCACCGCCCACGCGCAGCGGGGCCGGGTCCTCGATCTGGAAGTCGAGGTCGCAGAAGATGAAACGGTGGGCCAGCGGAACATCGTGGAAGCGGTGTGCGGTGTAGATGGCCGCCTGTCTCACGGTCTCGACAAGCAGCACCGGATCACTGAACGCCGCCGCGTCCGGTTCGTACAGTGCGTGGCTGCGCGGCCACTGTGCGGCTATGAGGACACGCTCCGCGTCCTCCATCCTGCACCCGTCCGTCAGGAAGACCTCGGTCACGGCCGCACGGTGGACCAGGGTGCGAGGCACCGTCTGGTCGTACGTGAGCAGATGACGTACCGGCTTCACGCCCTCGGTACAGATTTCAGGAAACGTGCTGATCGACATGGATGAACCCCCCCGCCCAGTCCCAACATGTGGGACTACCAATCGGCTAGCGGAAGGAAAATATACCTTCTCGAATGTATATTACAAGGTGCAATGCAACCGCAGCACACTCATCGGGATCCCGGAGTGCTGACTCAGGAAGGGACGGAGCCGGTGCAGAACACGAACGGGTCGGGCACGACCCAACAGGCCACCAGCCAGCCCAAACAGGAGCGTTCACGACGCACCAAGGCCCAGATCCTGCAGGTTGCGGCTGAAATCTTCGCGGAACAGGGATACCCGACAGTCACCCTGCAGGCCGTCGCCGAACGTGCCTCGATGACCAAGGGCGCCGTCTATTTCCACTACGCCAACAAGCAGGCGCTGGCCATCGCCGTCATGGAAGGGCACTACGCGCGCTGGCCACCCCTCGTCGAACAGGTGCAGGCCATGGAACTACCGCCGCTCCAGACCCTGCTGGCCATCCTGGACCGCACCGCCGAGGCCTTCCACACCGACAGCATCGTCCAGGCCGGTGCCCGGCTGCAGATCGAGCGCTCCTTGATCGGCGCCGATCTGCCCCAGCCCTACGTCGGGTGGTCCAAGCTGCTCGTCGGATTCATCGCCGCGGCGAAGGAGGCCGGACAACTGCGCGCCGAGACCGACCCGGAGACCCTGGCCCGGGTCGTCGTCTCCTCCTTCTTCGGCGTGCAGCACATCTCGGATGTACTGACGGGGCGCGACGACTTCATGGAGCGTTACGCCGAGATGCGCGATGTCCTCTTCAAGGGGTTCGTCGTCGCCTGAACCGTCCGGTGTGTCCGCCGGAGTCCGTCATCGACGCCGCACCCACCCCCGCACAACAGAGCAGGACCCCGGCAGTGAGATAGCTCACCACCGGGGCCCCGTCTCTTCATCCTGCGGGCCGCAGCCCGCCCAGAACGCGAGAAACGGGCCCCACCAGGACTTTCGTCCTTGGTGAAGACCCGTCTCATCGGTTCTTCATGGTGCGCGAGGGGGGAGTTGAACCCCCACGCCCTTTCGGGCACTGGAACCTGAATCCAGCGCGTCTGCCTATTCCGCCACCCGCGCATGGGTGTTGTCTTGGGTTCTGTCACCGCTTCGTGACCGCTTCGTGCGAACACTTTTTCGGTGCGAGCGCCTTCCGACATCCAGAAGATTAGCACGCTGCCGGGGGTGGATTCACATCCGTATTCGGGGGCACCTGCCCAGGTGATCCGGCGAGATACGGGCCCGACCGACCGACTTCCGCCGTAGTCGGCGAAGCTGCACAGCCGGGTGCGGGACACTGGTTTGAGGCCCCCTCTACGATCCCTGTCAGAGGAGCCTGAGAGGAACCCGGAAGGATCCCGGAACCCTGGTGCGGGCATGCCTTGTGAGAGGCGACACTCATCGACTGGGCGGACAGGGGGAACCAGCCGATTTCCCGGCGCGTGGATACGATCAGTAAGCAGTACCAGGATGACTACGACGGAGGAGGTGCCCCATGGGAGTCATGAAGAAGTTCGAACAGCGACTCGAAGGTCTCGTCAACGGCACCTTCGCCAAGGTGTTCAAGTCCGAGGTCCAGCCCGTCGAGATCGCCGGCGCCCTCCAGCGCGAGTGCGACAACAACGCGACGATCTGGAACCGCGAGCGGACCGTCGTCCCCAATGACTTCATCGTGGAGCTCAGCGCGCCCGACTTCGAACGCCTGAGCCCGTACTCGGGACAGCTCGGCGACGAGCTCTCCGGGATGGTGCGCGAGTACGCCAAGCAGCAGCGGTACAGCTTCATGGGCCCCATCAAGGTCCACCTGGAGAAGGCCGAGGACCTCGACACGGGTCTGTACCGAGTGCGCAGCCGCACGCTCGCGTCCAGCACCTCGCAGAGCCCCGAGCAAGCCCCCACGGGCCCCTCGGGCCCGGGCGCCGCGAGCGCCGGCCACAGCCCCGCCAGGCCCCCCGCGGGAGGCGCAGGCGGCGGCTATGGCTACCCACAGCCCCCTCAGCCCTCCAACGCGCCTCCTCCCATGCCCGCCGCGCCGCCCCCGGGCGGCCGTCCCGGCGGGGCCTCACCGGCACCGAGCCGCCCTCAGGGGCCCGGCGCCGGGGCTCTTCCGGGTGCACAGGTGCGGCGCTGGATCGAGATCAACGGCAATCGCCATCAGATCTCCCGCCCGACGCTGGTGCTGGGTCGCAGCACCGACGCCGATGTGCGGATCGACGACCCCGGCGTATCGCGCCGGCACTGTGAGATCCGGACCGGAACGCCCTCGACGATCCAGGATCTCGGGTCTACCAACGGCATCGTGGTAGACGGGCAGCACACCACCCGCGCTACGCTCCGCGACGGCTCGCGGATCGTCGTGGGCCAAACCACCATCGTTTACCGGCAAGCCGAAGGGTGAAGCGGGGGCAATGTCAGAGCTGACCCTGACGGTCATGCGGCTGGGTTTCCTAGCCGTTCTGTGGCTGTTCGTGATCGTGGCCGTCCAGGTCATCCGTAGCGACCTGTTTGGAACACGTGTCACACAGCGCGGCTCGCGCCGTGAGAACGCGCGACCGCAGCAAGCCGCTCGCCAGCAACAGCAGGCGGCGGCAACACCACCTCCCCAGCGCCAGCAGCAAGGGGGCGGGCGGCAGCGCCGTGGCGCCCCCAGCAAGCTGGTCGTATCCGAAGGGATCCTCGCGGGCACGACGGTCGCCCTGCAGGGCCAGACGATCTCGCTGGGCCGGGCGCACGATTCGACGATCGTGCTTGACGACGACTACGCGTCAAGCAGGCATGCCAGGATCTACCCGGACCGTGACGGTCAGTGGATCGTCGAGGATCTCGGGTCCACCAACGGCACGTATCTGGACCGGACCCGACTCACCACCCCGACGCCCGTTCCGCTGGGCGCGCCGATCCGCATCGGCAAGACCGTCATCGAGCTGCGGAAGTAGTACGACAATGAGCGAGCGGAGCGAGCGAGCCGACGCGGTCCACACACTGGACGCCAGCGCGCTCCCGACCGGAGGGTGGGCACCGTGCGGATGTACCCGGAGCCGACGGGCGAGGTGCGCATGAGTCTGTCTTTGCGCTTCGCCGCCGGATCGCACAAAGGCATGATCCGGGAGGGGAACGAGGACTCCGGTTACGCCGGTCCACGTCTCCTCGCGATTGCCGACGGCATGGGGGGCCAGGCCGCGGGTGAGGTGGCGAGCTCCGAGGTGATCTCGACGCTCGTCACCCTCGACGACGACGTACCGGGATCGGACATCCTCACGTCGCTCGGCACCGCCGTGCAGCGGGCCAACGACCAACTGCGCCTGATGGTCGAGGAGGACCCCCAGCTCGAGGGCATGGGGACGACCCTGACCGCCCTCCTGTGGACGGGCCAGCGCCTGGGCCTCGTACACGTGGGCGATTCACGCGCCTACCTCCTCAGGGACGGCGTCCTCACGCAGATCACCCAGGACCACACCTGGGTGCAGCGCCTCGTCGACGAGGGCCGGATCACCGAGGAAGAAGCCACCACCCACCCGCAGCGCTCCTTGCTGATGCGCGCGCTCGGCAGTGGCGAGCACGTCGAACCGGACCTCTCCATCCGTGAAGTCCGCTCCGGCGACCGCTATTTGATCTGCTCCGACGGTCTCTCCGGTGTCGTGTCGCACCAGACGATGGAAGACACCCTCGCGAGCTACCAAGGCCCGCAGGAGACCGTCCAGGAGCTCATCCAGCTCGCGCTGCGCGGCGGCGGACCCGACAACATCACGGTGATCGTCGCCGATGTCCTGGACATCGACGGCGGCGACACCCTGGCGGGACAGCTCTCCGACACCCCCGTGGTCGTCGGCGCGGTCGCCGAGAACCAGCTCCAGTCGCAGGACGACGGCGCCATGCAGACCCCTGCGGGCCGCGCGTCCGGCCTCGGCCGTCCGGTGCCGCCGCAGCCCTCCGGAGGCGGCTTCGGGCCGCCCGGGAGCGGAGACACGACGGGATACGTTCCCGAAGGGAACTTCGGCGCGTACAGCGACGAGGACTTCGTGAAGCCCGGCGGCGGCCGCAAGTGGCTCAAGAGATCGCTCTACACGGTGCTCGCCCTGGCGGTCATCGGCGGCGGCCTGTACGGCGGCTACCGCTGGACCCAGACCCAGTACTTCGTAGGCACGAGCGACAAGAATGTCGCCCTGTACCGCGGCATCGACCAGGATCTGGCGTGGGTCAGCCTGTCGAAGGTCGAGGAGAACTACCCGAAGATCGAACTCAAGTACCTGCCGCCGTACCAGCGCAAGCAGGTCGAGGCGACCATCGAAGAGGGCAACCTCGACGACGCCAAGAACAAGATCGAGGAGCTCGGCCTGCAGGCCTCGGCCTGCGAGAAGGACGCCAAGCGCCGCGAGGCCGAGCGGGAGAACGCCAAGCCCGGCGAGGGCGAGGCGGGCGGTGCCACCGGTCTGGCCGCCAAGGCCCCCACCGACGATCCGACCGATCCCACCGATCCGTCGGACACGAACAAGAACGACAAGAACAGCACGACCGACAAGAACAAGTCCAAGACCGCACCGACTCCCACACCCGGCCCCAGTCTCTCCCAGGACGAGGAGAAGCTGGTCCCGCTGTGCGGTAAGCAGTAAGCAGCCGTTGGGGGCCTTTGCACGCCATGAGCAGTAGCACTACACACACGTCGACCATCGGCGCGATCGGAGCGCCGAGCAGGCGCAACACCGAGCTCGCGCTCCTCGCGTTCGCCGTCGTCATCCCGCTGTTCGCCTACATCAACGTAGGCCTCGCGATCGACGGCAAGATGCCGACCGGCATGCTCGGTTACGGCTGCGGTCTCGGGCTGCTCGCATCCGTGTCCCACATCGTGGTGCGCAAATTCGCGCCGTACGCCGATCCGCTGCTGTTGCCCCTGGCCACGCTTCTCAACGGCCTCGGTCTTGTGGTCATCTGGCGGCTCGACCAGTCGGAGCGGCTGCAGAACCTTCCCAACTTCAGCGCTGCCGCGCCGAACCAGCTCATGTACTCCGCGATCGGCATCGCCCTGTTCGTCGGCGTACTGCTCCTGCTCAAGGACCACCGCGTCCTGCAGCGCTATACGTACATCTCGATGGTCGGCTCCATCGTCCTCTTGCTGTTGCCCCTGGTTCCCGGGCTCGGCATGAACGTGTTCGGCGCCAAGATCTGGATCCACGTCGGCGGATTCTCCATCCAGCCCGGTGAGTTCGCGAAGATCGTCATCGCGATCTTCTTCGCGGGCTATCTGATGGTGAAGCGCGACGCCCTGGCGCTTGCCAGCCGCCGCTTCATGGGCCTGTACCTGCCGCGTGGCCGTGACCTGGGCCCGATCGTCGTCGTCTGGGTCATCTCGATCCTGATCCTGGTCTTCGAGACCGACCTCGGTACGTCGCTGCTGTTCTTCGGCATGTTCGTCGTCATGCTGTACGTCGCCACGGAGCGCACCAGCTGGATCGTGTTCGGCATGCTGATGTCCGCGGTCGGCGCGGTCGGCGTCGCCTCCTTCGAGCCGCACGTCAACCAGCGCGTCGCCGCGTGGCTCGACCCCCTGCACGAGTTCGAGCTGAGCCAGCAGGGCGTGGTCGGGCACTCCGAGCAGGCCATGCAGGCCCTGTGGGCCTTCGGATCCGGCGGCACCCTCGGCACCGGCCTCGGCCAGGGCAACTCCGACCTGATCAAGTTCGCCGCCAACTCGGACTTCATCCTCGCCACCTTCGGCGAGGAGCTCGGCCTCGCCGGGATCATGGCGATCATGCTGATCTACGGGCTGATCGTGGAGCGCGGTGTGCGCACGGCCCTCGCCGCGCGCGACCCGTTCGGCAAGCTCCTCGCGATCGGCCTGTCCGGCGCCTTCGCCATCCAGGTCTTCGTGGTCGCGGGCGGCGTCATGGGCCTGATCCCGCTGACGGGTATGACCATGCCCTTCCTCGCGTACGGCGGTTCATCGGTGATCGCCAACTGGGCGCTGATCGGCATCCTGATCCGCATCAGCGACACGGCCCGCCGCCCCGCGCCCGCCCCCGCTCCGAATCCCGACGCCGAAATGACGCAGGTGGTCCGACCGTGAACAAGCCCCTGCGCCGGATCGCGATCTTCTGCGGGCTTCTCGTCCTCGCCCTGCTCGCCCGGGACAACTGGCTCCAGTACGTCCAGGCCGACACGCTCGCCAAGGACGAGAAGAACCCCCGCGTCACCATCGAGCGGTACGCCACGCCACGCGGCGACATCATCGTGGACGGCAAGCCGGTCACCGGCTCCAAGGAGACCGGCGGCAGCGACCTCAAGTACAAGCGGACGTACAAAGAGGGCCCCATGTGGTCCCCGGTCACCGGCTTCGCCTCGCAGACCGTCGGCGCGACGCAGCTGGAGTCCATCGAGGACGGCATCCTGACCGGCAACGACGACCGGCTCTTCTTCCGCCGCAGCCTCGACCTGCTGACCGGCGAGAAGAAGGAGGGCGGCAACGTCGTCACGACGCTCAACTCGGACGCGCAGAAAGCCGCGTACAAGGGTCTGAAGGGCCTCGGCAAGGGCGCGGTCGCCGCGCTCGACCCCTCCACCGGCGCGATCCTGGCCCTCGCATCCGCTCCTTCGTACGACCCCTCCAGCTTCGCCGGAAGCGACGGGTCCGCCTTCCAGAAGCTGGACAAGAACAAAGACCAGCCGATGCTGAACCGCGCGCTGCGCGAGACGTACCCGCCGGGCTCCACCTTCAAGGCGGTCACCGCCGCGGCGGCCCTGGAGCACGACCTGTACAGCGACATCGACGCGCCCACCAAGTCCCCGCTGCCCTGGACGATGCCCGACACCACGCAGCCGCTGCCGAACGAGGGCAACATCCCCTGCAAGAACGCCTCGCTGCGTGAGGCGCTGCGGGTGTCGTGCAACACCGTCTTCGGCAAGATCGGGTCGGACCTCGGCAAGGACAAGATGCTCGAGACGGCCGAGAAGTTCGGCTTCAACGAACAGCAGTTCGTGCCGGTCCGCTCGAACGCCTCCGTCTTCCCCAAGAAGATGGACAGGCCGCAGACCGCGCTCTCCTCCATCGGCCAGTTCGAGACGGCCGCGACGCCGCTGCAGATGGCCATGGTCGCCTCGGCCATCGCCAACGACGGCAAGCTGATGGAGCCGTACATGGTCAGCGAGCTGCAGGCGCCGAACCTGGACGTGATCGAGAAGCACTCGCCCAAGGAGATGAGCCAGCCTCTCTCCGAGGAGAACGCGCAGAAGCTCCAGGACATGATGCAGACGGTCGTCAACGAAGGCACCGGCAAGAACGCCAAGATCCCCGGCGTCACCGTCGGCGGCAAGACCGGTACGGCCCAGCACGGCGTCGACAACAGCGAAAACCCCTACGCCTGGTTCATCAGCTACGCCAAGACCGACTCCGGTTCACCGGTGGCCGTCGCCGTGGTCGTCGAGGACAGCAAGGCCGGCCGCGACGACATCTCCGGTGGTGGTCTGGCCGCTCCCATCGCCAAGGACGTGATGCAGGCGGTTCTCGACAGCAAGAAGTGACCCCCGTCACGGCCCCTTCACATCAGTGCACGTTGCGATACCGGTCCTGTATCGGGTGACGGTGGCGGCCGGGTCACGTAAGGCGAGCCGGGTACGGTATGCCCGGACAGCACACCGCCGGACCACACAAGGGTGCGGTCGGGACCGACGGAGAGGGCTGGAATAGCTATGGAAGAGCCGCGTCGCCTCGGCGGGCGGTACGAGCTGGGCCAGGTGCTCGGCCGAGGCGGGATGGCGGAGGTTTACCTCGCGCACGACACCCGCCTCGGACGCACCGTGGCGGTGAAGACGCTGCGGGTCGACCTCGCGCGTGACCCGTCGTTCCAGGCCCGGTTCCGCCGTGAGGCCCAGTCGGCCGCCTCGCTCAACCATCCTGCGATCGTCGCGGTCTACGACACCGGCGAGGACTACGTGGACGGGGTCTCCATCCCGTACATCGTGATGGAGTACGTCGACGGGTCCACCCTGCGCGAGCTGCTGCACTCCGGGCGCAAGCTGCTGCCCGAGCGCGCCATGGAGATGACGATCGGCATCCTCCAGGCCTTGGAGTACTCCCACCGCAACGGCATCGTCCACCGCGACATCAAGCCCGCGAACGTCATGCTGACGCGCAACGGCCAGGTCAAGGTCATGGACTTCGGCATCGCCCGCGCCATGGGCGACTCCGGGATGACGATGACGCAGACGGCGGCGGTCATCGGCACCGCGCAGTACCTCTCGCCGGAGCAGGCCAAGGGCGAGCAGGTGGACGCACGAAGCGACCTCTACTCGACGGGCTGCCTGCTCTACGAGCTCCTGACCGTTCGCCCGCCGTTCGTGGGCGACTCACCGGTCGCGGTCGCCTACCAGCACGTACGGGAAGAGCCCCAGGCCCCCAGCGTCTTCGACGGCGAGATCACGCCGGAGATGGACGCCATCGTCCTGAAGGCCCTCACCAAGGACCCGGACTACCGCTACCAGTCGGCCGACGACATGCGCGCCGACATCGAGGCCTGCCTCGACGGCCAGCCCGTGCAGGCCACCGCCGCCATGGGCGCGGTCGGCTACGGCGGCCATCCGGACGACCAGCAGACAGCGATGCTGCGCCCGCAGAACGGCGGCGGCCAGACATCGATGATGCCGCCGGTCGGCCCGGACGACGGCTACGACGACCATTCACGCCGCCGCCAGAAGAAGAGCAATACCTCCACGATCCTTCTGGTGCTCGCGGGTCTCCTTGTCCTGGTGGGCGCGATCCTGATCGGGAAGTGGGCGTTCACCGGGGGCGGTGGCGACGATTCGATCAAGGCACCGAACTTCGTCGGCGAGAAGCTCGCCGACGCCAAGCAGTCGGCCAAGAACGTGGACCTCGTACTCGACGACTCCGAGCACAAGCCGTGCGAGAAGTACCCGAAGGGCGAGATCTGCAAGCAGGACCCGGGTGCGAACGCCACGGTCAACAAGGGCGACACGATCAAGGTGACGGTTTCTACGGGGGCGCGGAAGGTCGCGGTGCCGAAGGTCGTGGGCCTGGACGTCGACACCGCCACGGAGAAGCTCGAGAGCGACAAGTACCAGTTCGACGTCAGCACCAAGCCTGTGGAGTCCTCCGGTACGCCGGGCGAGGTTCTCGACTCGGACCCGGTCTTCGGTACCGAAGTGGAGAAGGGCAGCAAGATCACCCTTGAGGTGGCCAAGAAGGCCGCCAAGTCCGTGGTCCCCGACGTCACCGGCAAGACGTGTGACGAGGCCAAGGCCCAGCTGGAGAGCAACGACCTCGTCGGTACGTGCGAGGAAGAAGAGAGCGCGGACGTCGAGGCAGGCAAGGTCATCTCGCAGAGCCTCGCCCCGCAGACCGAGGCCGACCCCAACTCCACGGTCACGCTGAAGGTCGCCAAGGCCGCCGAGAAGGCCACCGTGCCCACCCTCACCGGCCAGAAGCTCAAGGACGCCCGCAAGGCCATCGAGGACGCCGGTCTGACGGTCGGCACGATCACGGGCCCGCAGGACGACGACGCCCTTGTCGTCCTCTCCCAGCCGGCTGCCAACGAAGAGGTCGACCCCGGCTCCGGGGTCAACCTGACCACGGCAGGCGGCAACCAGGGCGACAACGGCGGCGGGAACGACGGGGGCGGCTTCCTCGGAGGCAACGCGGGCTTCTCCCGCCACGACGAGGACTGAACCGCCTGACCCCCGCCTGACCCGCCGCAGTACTTACTGCAGTACATGGGAAGAGCCCCGGTCACCGC
>NZ_JBHTSF010000021.1:0-84935 GCF_042795295.1 Streptomyces sp. NPDC056486 | reverse complement strand
TCCAAGATCCGTACCGCCCCTTCCTGTGACTGGACTACAGCACCTTTGACAGGAACGACTGCGTCCGCTCCTGCTGCGGGTTCGTCAGGACCTCGCGCGGGTGGCCGGACTCGACCACCACGCCCTCGTCCATGAAGACCAGGCTGTCGCCCACCTCGCGGGCGAAGCCCATCTCGTGCGTGACGACGATCATCGTCATGCCGGACTCCGCGAGATCGCGCATGACGTCGAGGACGTCACCGACCAGCTCCGGGTCGAGCGCCGACGTCGGCTCGTCGAAGAGCATCAGCTTCGGTTCCATCGCGAGCGCGCGGGCGATGGCCACACGCTGCTGCTGGCCGCCCGAGAGCTGCGAGGGGTAGCTCTTCGCCTTGTCGGCCAGGCCGACCCGCTCCAGAAGCTGCCCGGCACGCGCCTTCGCCGCCGACTTCGTCTCGCCCTTGACCTGGACCGGCGCCTCCATGACGTTCTCGAGGGCCGTCAGGTGCGGGAAGAGGTTGAAGCGCTGGAAGACCATGCCGATGTCCCGGCGCTTCAGGGCGACTTCGCTGTCCTTGAGCTCGTACAGCTTGTTTCCCTTCTGCCGGTAGCCCACCAGCTCGCCGTCGACGTAGAGCCGCCCGGCGTTGATCTTCTCCAGGTGGTTGATGCAGCGCAGGAACGTCGACTTGCCGGAGCCGGACGGGCCGATGAGGCAGAAGACCTCACCCGACTTGACCTCCAGGTCGATGCCCTTGAGGACCTCGACGTTGCCGAAGGACTTGTGGACGCCCTCGGACTTCACCATGGCGGTCGTCATCAGTGACCAACTCCCGAGCGGTTGCCAAGGGACAGCATGTTCGCCTTGATCTTCTGGAACGGCGTGTTCGGCAGGGTGCGCGACGAACCGCGAGCGTAGTAGCGCTCCAGGTAGTACTGGCCGACGCTGAGGATCGACGTCATGATCAGGTACCAGCACGCGGCGAGCAGCAGGGTCTCCACCGTCGCGCCGGACGATGTGCCGATGTCCTGGGCGTACCGCAGGAGTTCGTAGTACTGGACCGCGGCGACCAGCGAGGTCGTCTTCAGCATGTTGATGACTTCGTTGCCCGTCGGCGGCACGACCACGCGCATCGCCTGCGGAAGCACGATCCGGCGCAGTGTCTTGCCGTGGCTCATGCCGAGCGCGTGCGATGCCTCGGTCTGGCCCTCGTCGACCGAGAGCAGGCCGGCGCGGCAGATCTCCGCCATGTAGGCGGCCTCGTTGAGACCCAGGCCGAGCAGCGCCGTCAGGAACGGCGTCATGAAGTCCGACCACTCGTCCTTGTAGACGGGGCCGAGGTTCACGTAGTCGAAGACGAAGCCGAGGTTGAACCAGACGAAGAGCTGGACCAGGACCGGCGTACCGCGGAAGAACCAGATGTAGAACCAGGCGATCGACGAGGTCACCGGATTCCTCGACATCCGCATCACGGAGAGCAGGACACCGCCGACCACGCCGATGAGCATCGACAGGGCGGTCAGGATCAGGGTCTCGCGGACGCCCCGCAGGATGCGGTCGTCGAAGAAGTTGTCCGGAATCGCGTTCCAGTTGATGTCGCCCTGGGAGAACGCGTAGACGATCGCGGCGAGCGCGCCGATGGCGACGATCGCGGCGACATACCGGCCGTAGTGCCGGACGGGGATGGCCTTGATGGCCTCGGGACGGGAGGACGGGGGTGTGTCCTCCGGACCCTTCTTTGAGATGTCGGTAGTCACAGGAGTGGCCTTTCAGCGACGAGACGTGGTCACTTGCCGCCGTTGACCTTGGCTGCCTTGACCGAGCCGTCCTCGACGCCCCACTTCGAGATGATCTTGTCGTACTCGCCGTTCTTGATGATCGCGTCGAGCGCGGCCTTGATGGCGTCACGCAGCTCGGGGTTCTTCTTGGAGATCGCGATGCCGTACGGAGCGGCCTCGACCTGCTCGCCGACCAGCTCGAAGTCCTTGCCGCCGCCCGAGGTCTTCACCGCGTACGCCGCGACCGGGAAGTCCGATGAGCCCGCGTCCGCGCCGCCGGAGCGCAGCCGGGTCTGGGCCTGCTGGTCGTTGTCGAAGGACTCGATGGCGATCTTCTTGCCGCCCTTGCACTTCTTCGACTCGGCCTTGGCCAGGTCGTGCGAGACGGTGCCGCGCTGGACGACGATCTTCTTGCCGCAGAGGTCGGACCAGGTCTTGATGCCCTGGTCGTCACCCTTCTTGGTGTAGATCGAGACGCCCGCCGTGAAGTAGTCGACGAAGTCGACGCCGGTGCCGATCTTCTTGCCGGTCTCCTCGTCGACGCCTTCCTGGCGGTTCTTGGTGTCGGTCATGGCCGACATCGCGAGGTCGTAGCGCTTGGAGCGCAGGCCGCCGAGGAGGGTGTCGAAGGTGCCGTTGTCGAACTGGAACTCCACGCCGAGCTGCTTGCCGAGCGCGTCGCCGAGGTCGGGGTCGATGCCGACCGTCTTGCCGGACTTGTCCTTGAACTCGACGGGCGGGTAGGCGATGTCGGAACCGACCTTGATGACTCCGGCGTCACGGATGTCCTTGGGGAGCTTGTCGGCGAGCGGCGCGTTGCTCACCTTCTCGCCGCCCTCGTCCTTGCTCTTGGTCTGGTCGCCGCAACCGGACAGCAGCAGCGCGCCGGCGACCGCGATCGCGCCGACCGTGGCCGTCCGGGACTTCGCGGACTTACCTGCGGTGGTACGACAGATGAAGCGTGCGGTCATGAGGGTCCTCCGGCGGATGAGGGAGTTGCCGAGCGGTCGTGCACACACCTTCGGGTGTCGCGACCTCGTGTGATGACGGCATCTTGCCATTCGGGCCGTCCGATTCTGGGTGCCCGAGATGTCAAAATCGGATAACGGGTCATCCCGGAACCCAGACAGGTCGGGACAACCGGGCCGTACCGGCGCGGAACGTAGTACCGCCATTTGAGATCTTCCGTGAATCTCGGGTCAATCTCGCGATGCGGACCGGCTGCGTGCGCTCTTCGGAAATTCCGGGCATGGGGCCATCGTTCGTTCTCGTGACGGCGTCGTCCGTTCTTGCGGGACCACTGCTCCGTTCTTGTGGGACCACTACAAGGACCAGGGGCACCTCAGGTAACCAATCCCACTCGCCCGTGCCCGGCACCGTCAGGTAGAAAGGTGCGTTACACCCCTCATCCGGGGCCCAGAGCGCGTGTGCGGCGCGCTCGCGTGTCTGTACCTCCCTCCGCCGACAGGCGGGGAACAGATGCGGTGCCCGCCCACTTCTCAACCAGGAGTGGACACCCTCAACTGATGATTTAAGACTTAAGGGGTAAGACAAGTGGCAGCGGAGATCGTCAATCCTCGCAGCGACAGCAGTACGGGTCACGAAGGCGCTGAAGAGCCCTTCGATCCGGCGTTCGCGCTGCACCGTGGCGGCAAGATGGCCATTGAGGCCACTGTGCCGGTGCGGGACAAGGACGACCTGTCCCTGGCGTACACGCCCGGCGTCGCGAAAGTGTGCACCGCGATCGCCGAGCAGCCGGAGCTGGTGAACGACTACACATGGAAGTCGAACGTCGTGGCCGTGGTCACCGACGGAACGGCCGTGCTCGGTCTCGGTGACATCGGCCCCGAGGCCTCCCTCCCCGTGATGGAGGGCAAGGCCATCCTGTTCAAGCAGTTCGGCGGCGTGGACGCGGTTCCGATCGCGCTCGCGACGACGGACGCGGACGAGATCGTCGAGACCGTGGTGCGGCTCGCGCCGTCCTTCGGCGGCGTGAACCTCGAGGACATTTCGGCCCCGCGCTGCTTCGAGATCGAGCGCAAGCTCCAGGAGCGGCTCGACATTCCCGTCTTCCACGACGACCAGCACGGCACCGCGGTCGTGACGCTCGCCGCGCTGCGGAACGCGGCACGGCTGACCGGGCGCACGCTCGGCGAGCTGCGTGCCGTGATCTCCGGCGCCGGTGCGGCCGGTGTCGCCATCGCCAAGTTCCTGCTCGAAGCGGGCCTCGGTGATGTGGCGGTCGCCGACCGCAAGGGCGTCGTGAGCCGGGACCGGGACGACCTCACCCCGGTCAAGCGGGAGCTCGCGGAGATCACCAACAAGGCCGGTCTCAGCGGTTCGCTGGAGAGCGCGCTCTCGGGCGCGGACGTGTTCATCGGCGTCTCGGGCGGCACCGTCCCCGAGCCGGCGATCGCCTCCATGGCGCCGAACTCGTTCGTGTTCGCCATGGCCAACCCGAACCCCGAGGTGCACCCGGACATCGCCCACAAGTACGCGGCGGTCGTCGCGACGGGGCGTTCGGACTACCCGAACCAGATCAACAACGTGCTTGCCTTCCCCGGCATCTTCGCGGGCGCGCTGCAGGTGCGGGCCACGCGCATCACCGAGACGATGAAGATCGCCGCGGCTGAGGCGCTGGCAGGCGTGGTGGGCGAAGAGCTGTCAGCCGACTACGTGATTCCCTCGCCGTTCGACGAGAGGGTCGCACCGGCGGTCACCGCGGCTGTTGCGGCGGCCGCTCGTGCCGAAGGCGTGGCTCGCCGCTGATCCCTGGCTACCTGGATCTTTGGGCCCCGTCACTTTGTGGCGGGGCCCAAGCGTTTCCCGCCCGCTCACCCGTTCCGGTCTCTTGAACGGGTGGGCCTCTCCCGTTTCGGGCGGTCGCCGTCGGCGGCTGACGGTGTGATTCGGTGCGGGGTGTGTCACAGGCGCTCCTGGTTACGTGCGGGTAGGGCGCCCGCCTATCGTCTGCCTCATGTTCGCCGCCTACGCCGCCCGCATCGACCGTGACCAGCCGCTCAGTGGCCTTGAGTTGGGGGAGCGTCCCGCCCCCGATGCCAGGCCCGGCTGGTCGACCGTGAACGTCCGGGCCGCCTCCCTCAACCATCACGACCTGTGGTCCCTGCGCGGGGTCGGTCTCCCCGAGGGGAGGCTGCCGATGATCCTCGGCTGCGATGCCGCGGGCATCGACCAGGACGGCAACGAGGTCGTCCTGCACTCCGTCATCGGTCAGACCGGGTACGGGGTCGACCCCGGCGAGGGCCGCTCGATCCTCACCGAGAAGTACCAGGGGACCTTCGCCGAGCAGGTCTCCGTACCCACGTGGAACCTGCTGCCGAAGCCCGAGGAGCTGTCCTTCGCCGAGGCGGCGTGCCTGCCTACCGCGTGGCTCACCGCCTACCGCATGCTCTTCACCAATGCCGGTGTGCGCCCGGGGGATTCGGTCCTCGTCCAGGGCGCCGGTGGTGGCGTCGCGACGGCCGCGATCGTGCTCGGCAAGGCGGCGGGGCTGCGGGTCTTCGCCACGAGCCGCGACGAGGCAAAGCGGAAGCGGGCCCTGGAGCTCGGCGCGGTGGAGGCCGTCGAGTCCGGTGCGCGGCTTTCGCAGCGGGTGGACGCCGTCATCGAGACGGTGGGTGCGGCGACGTGGTCGCACTCCATCAAGTCCCTCAAGCCGGGCGGCACTCTGGTGATCTCGGGTGCGACCAGCGGGGACCGGCCCTCGCACGCGGAGCTGACGCGGGTCTTCTTCCTGGAGCTGAAGATCGTCGGTTCGACGATGGGGTCCAAGGACGAACTGGAGGACCTGCTGTCCTTCTGCGCCGCCACGGGCGTACGTCCCGTCATCGACGAGGTCCTTCCGCTGGACCGGGCGCGCGAGGGCTTTGAGCGCATGGAGTCCGGCGAGCAGTTCGGAAAGATCGTGCTTGAGGTCTGAGGCTCTGAAGCCATCACGCGATGTCAACTGCGGTTGACGTGTCCCCGGCTGTCAATGTAAGTTGACATGCATGACCGAAGCTACGGATCTCGCCGAGCGCGCGGGTGATCGCGATCCACGAGTCGGACTGCGGGCCGTCTCCGCGCTGCGGAGGCTGGTGGAGCAGTTGGAGGCCGTGCAGGTGCGCAGTGCGCGTCAGCAGGGCTGGTCGTGGCAGGGGATCGCCGCGGAGCTCGGAGTGAGCAGGCAGGCCGTGCACAAGAAGTACGGGAGGCAGTGATGTTCGAGCGGTTCACGAAGGACGCCCGCGCCGTGGTCAAGGGCGCGGGCGAGCATGCCGAGGGCGAGGGTGCCGAATCCGTCGACGACGGGCACATGCTGCTCGCGCTGCTCGACCGCGAGGCGAGCCGGGCGTCCTTCGCCCTGGCCTCGCTCGGGGCCACGCGCCGCCGGGAGTCGATCGAGGGGGCGCTTGGCGAGGCGCGGCGCCGCGGAGGCCTTTCGCAGGCCGACACGGAGGCGCTGGCCGGGCTCGGCATCGACGTGTCCGAGATCGTCTCCCGGGTCGAGGAGGCGCATGGCGTGGGTGCGTTGGCGGGCGGCGGGCGCAAGGCCGGGCGGCCCGGCCGCGGCTGGACCGGGCACCGGCCCTTCACCCGCGAGGCCAAGGACACCCTGGAGAAGTCCCTGCGCATCGCCACCGCCCGCCGGGACCGGCACATCGGCGACGAGCACATTCTGTTCGCCCTGACCGTCCGCCCCGGGCCCGTCGGTGAGGTGCTCGCGGACCACGGGGTGACCCATGAGTCGGTGGAGAGGGTGCTGTACGGCGCGGGCGCCGCGTAGACCGACCGGACGACCGGTCGTCCGGACGACCGGACGACCGGACGACCGGGTGGACCGGGTGGTCCGCGTGGCCCGGATGGACCGCGTGGCCTGGGTGGACCGGCGACCCGGGTGGTCTGACGGCCGCCCGAATCACGCCTTCGGTGTGCGCAGTGTCGCGGCGATGTGGGCCGCCGCCGACGACAGGTGGCGGCGGGTGTCGCGGAGTTGGTCCTCCGTCACGCCGCGGTCCCTTGCCGCGTCACGGATGTCGTCCCTGAAGCGGTCCAGGAGGCGGTCCAGGTCACGCGCCGGGTTGCCGGTGGTGTCCTCCTGGGCCCAATCCGGGATGTACTCCGTGGGGACCTCGTCCTCGCGGGCGCCCGTGAACTGGGGCTCCTCGGCGGTGGACCGCGCCCCCTTGCGGCCCCAGTCCTTGCCCGCGTCGCCTGCGTTGTCCGCGCTCTTGCCGAACTCGCCGAATTCCTTGGCCAGCTCCGTCAGCCCCTCACGGACCCCCGTCGGCCAGTCGCCCCGCGCGAAGTGGTCCTGCACCTGGTCCTGGACGCGCCGTGCGATGCGCTGCACCTCCTCCTGCGCCTGGGCGCGCGCGGTCTCCTGCGCGTCTTGGGCCTGGCGGCGGGCGCGCTGGGCGTCCTCACGGGCCCTGCGGGTCTCGTCCTTCGCCCGCCGCGCCTGCTCCTTCCACTCCTGCTTGGCGCGCTTGAACTCCTCCTTGGCCTGGCGCCAGCCCTCCTTGTCGCCCCAGGAGCCGTCGAAGAAGTCGGCGGGGTCGGGGAAGGGCCTGCCGGAGCCTGCACTGCTCCTGTCATCGGAGGTGCCGGACGTGCCGGACGTGCCGGATGCGCCGCCGGACGCGCGAGCCTCCTTGGCCGCCTCCCGCATCTCGCGGCGGAGCTCACCGGCCGCGCCCCGCACGCCGTCCCGGATCTCGGCGGCGAGCTCGGCGACGGAATCGCGGATCTCCAGCTCCAGGTCGGCCAGCTCACCGCTGCGGTCGGCCAGTTCGGCGCGGCCCGCGTCCGTGATGGCGTACACCTTGCGGCCGCCCTCCGTGGTGTGCGTGACCAGGCCCTCGGCCTCCAGCTTCGCCAGGCGCGGGTAGACCGTGCCCGCCGAAGGTGCGTAGAGACCCTGGAAACGCTCCTCCAGGAGGCGGATCACCTCATAGCCGTGGCGCGGGGCCTCGTCGAGGAGCTTCAGCAGATACAGGCGCAGTCGGCCGTGGGCGAACACGGGGGCCATCTCAGAGCACCTTCTTGTCGGTCGGGGCGGCGTCGTCGCCCGGGGGAGTGTCCTTGGGGGACGCGGCCGGTGGGGCCTCGTCGAATGGATCTTCCTCCGTCGGTGGCCTGCGCAGCAGCGCGATGGACCCCGAGACCGTCGTCGCCTTGAGCTTTCCGCTGCCCGTGCCGAGGCGGCCGGTGATCCTCTTCGCCCCCCACTGGCCGCTGACCCGCAGATCCTCGAACGCGTTGGACACCTTGCCGCTCGCGGTGTTCGCCTCCACGTCCGCGTCCGTCGGATGCGGAAGCCGGATCGCGATCTCGCCGGAGACGTTCGTCAGGCCGATGTCGGTCGGGGCGCCCGCCGGGTCGAGGTCCACGATCATCGAGCCGCTCACCGATTCGGCCCGAACGGAGGAGCCCGCGCCCTCGAAGACGGTCAGGTCCCCGGAGACCGAGTGGAACCGCAGGTCGCCCGTGATGCCCTGCGCCTCCAGGCTGCCCGAGACCGTGTCGGCGCGGACCGGGCCCGAGAGGCCGACGAGGGTCGTGTCGCCGGTGACGCCCTTGACCTCCGTGTGCCCCTGGATCCCTGAGACCACGGCGTTCGCCCCGACCACGCCCACCTCGACGCGGGTGCCCGCGGGGACGGCCAGGGAGACGACCACGCTGCGGCGCCAGCCCTTGCGGTCGAGCCACTTGAGGAAGCCCCGCCAGGGCAGGTCGTCGTACGCCACCGACAAGGTGCCGTCCGCATGCGTGACCGTCAGCGGCGGCCCTTCGATCTCGGAGACTTCGAGCCGGGCGGAACCTTCGTCCGTGCCCACGACGTTCACTGTTCCGTTGACGACGCGCACGTGGAGTGTCGTCACGGGGGCGTCGAACGTGAGCTTCCGGGGCTCGGCGACGGACCACTCTGACATCGGGCTGACCTCCTCGGTGAGCTGTCAACGCGCCATATCGCGTCTCTGAGATACACGATATATCGCGGTCATGGAAAGTCAAGGCGTCCTGGCTTCTCTGCGCTAAATATGCTGATTTGACCTAGCGTGGGGCCATGCCGTCCGAAGCTTCCGAACACACCGCCGCCGGTGCGCTGCTGCTCTGCCGGGCCGAATCCGATGTGGTCGAGCCCGCAGCCCGCCTGTTGCGCGAACGGATGCTGCTCGCTCCGGCGGGACGCGGGTGGAGCGTGCTCGTGCCCGAGGGCAAGCCCTGGGTGCACGGCGACGAGCCGGTGGACCGGGTGCTCGCCGGGTGGGCCACCGCCCTCGCCGTCGGGTCGACCTGGCCGGTGCTCGCGCTGTGGTGGGACTCCGACCGCTCGGGCTGCACTCTCGCGGCAGGCTTCCGGCGCACCGTCGAATACGTATGGCTGGCGAACGGGACGCCCGTGGGCGAGGACGAGGCGCTGCGCACCTTTGCCGCGCGGCTCGGACTCGACCCCGTCCTCGATCTGCAGTCCCTGGAGCCGCTGGGACGCCCCGACACGGACGCCGACGCCCGCGCCCGGCTCCTTGCCCTGCTCGCCGTCCTCACGCGGGCGGGAGTGGCGCTGCCGACCGGCCTTGGACCGGGGGAGCCCGCGGACCGGCTGCGTGCGGTGGCGCGGACGGTGCAGGGAGTGCGGGAGATCGAGTGGTCGGGTTGGCGGGACGCGGTACGGGCGGAGCTGGACGTGGTCGAGCGCGGGCGCTTGGGGCCGTGGCTGCGGGGCCCCAGGGCCCGCGCCCTCGCCGCGGCGCAGGTGGCTGCCGGGCTGCCGCTCCTGGCGTGGGCCGTGTGGCGGCGCAGCGGGGGATGGGCGGTGGCGGGCACGCTGCTGCTGGTGCACGGCTCTGTGGGGTTCGCCTACGACAGGGTGCGGGCGGCTGACGCCGGGCCCGGGCGGGGCTGAGGGAGAGCGTCCTGAGCTTCCCGGCCCTCGACCGCCGGGCGAGCTCGACTTCCGTCAGGCGTCGGCGGTCGGGCTCTCGCCTCGGGATCGAGCAGGCCGTCGTACTGGACACCGGCCTCGGGGCACCGACTTCGCGCGGGCACGCGAAGTGGCCGCCGCGCATGTCGCGAGCTATGTGGCCAACGCGCCCCATCAAGCCGCGAACGTACGGCGGATGGGGTTCGGTGACGAGGACACCGTGGGTGGGCCGAGTCGCCGGCTTGTGGACGCGATCGTCGCCTACGGAGACGTCGACGCCCTCCACGCGCGCGTGCGGGAGCACTTCGCTGCGGGCGCCGACCATGTCTGCGTACAGGTGCTCGGGACGGAACCGGGTGCGCTGCCGCTGCCTGAGTGGCGTGCGCTCGCCCCCGCGCTCACCGAGTGATGCGCCGCGCTACTCGTCCTCGTCCTCGTCGTCCAGACGGGCCAGCCAGGTCGCGAGGCGCTCGACCGGGACCTCGAAGTCGGGGTTGAGGTCGACGAAGGTGCGGAGCTGCTCGGCGAGCCACTCGAAGGTGACCTCCTCCTCGCCGCGCCGCTTCGCCAGCTCCTCGATGCCACGGTCGGTGAAGTACAAAGGGGGCTCCGCTGAACTCGAAAAGGCTCTGACTCGGTCAGGATAAGGGGCATTCCCTCGCTCTTGCCCCCTGCATGGAGTTAGCCTGCTTCTCCTTGTCATGGGGGAAACGGGGGTCTTTTGTGACGGATGGGATCGCACAGATTCGGCTCGACGACGGCACCGCCGTCTGGGCGCGCATCACCGAGGCACAGGAAATCGACAGCGGCGGCGGCTTTCGGGACACCGGGGTCGGTGACCGCGTCATCGACATGGCGAGCGGACTCGGCGACATCGTGAGCGGAGTGGTGGGCTCCCTGCGTTCCGGGCTCGGGCCCACCGGCTCCGTCGAGGTCGCCGTGAACTTCGGCATCGAACTGTCCGCACAGTCCGGCAAGGTCATCAGCGTCCTCGCCGACGGCAGCGGCAAGGCGTCCGTGTCCGTGTCGCTGACCTGGACGGAACCCGCGGCCACGGCGACTGGCGCGCAATGAGCGCCTTCCAGGGGATAGTGCGCCCCTCGCTCGCGCGCATCGTGGCGCCTGGCGGGGGGTATGAGCAGCACGGTGACCACTACTGGGGTTCGGGTTTCTTCATCGCCCCGGGCTGGTTGCTGACCTGCGCGCATGTCGTGGGAAAGGGGGGAGCCGCAGTGTGGCGGAACGAAGAAGCCGTCGGCGTCGTCTGGCAAGGCGGTACCGCCACGGGCAGGGTCGTCCTCGCCAAGCCCCGGCCTTCGGTCCCCGAAGAGAACCGGCCGCGCTGGGAGCTCCCCGACATCGCCCTGGTCCACGTCCCGGATGCGCGCGACGCCCCGTGCGTCTGGCTGAGCGAACGGCCCCCCTCCATCCCCGCCGAGATCAGCCTGCACGGCTGGTCGCGGGAGACCGGTGACCTCGGAGTGCGCGACGGGCTCGGCACGGCCCAGGCGCTCGACACGAGGGCTCTCCTTCTGACCGGCGTCCTGCCGGTCGAGGGAGTCTCCGGCGGGCCCGTCGTCGACCGGGAGTCCGGAGCCGTCGTCGCCCTGGTCAAGGGCGTCGGCCGCAGAGAGGGCGCCGCCGTCCCGGTCACCGCCCTGCACGAGCTGTACGACCTCCCGGGCGGTGATGTGCTGCACACGGTCCTGCGTGAACACGACCGCCATCACCTGCGGCGCTACCGCGCGGGCGGGCCCGGTGACTGGACACGCACCCAGCTCCAGCTGCGCACCCGCGGTGCGCCCGGACTCACCCCGGACCTGCGGGTGCACCTCTACGGCCTCCTCGCCGAACTCCCGCCGCCCAGTGGCCCCGGCGAGGTCATGGACCTCGTCCATGAGGTCAAGTGCCGTGTGCTCGCGGACGATTACCGCTCACCCATCGAATACGACCCGCGCACTTGGCGGGAGGGTGCCGGGCTCCTGCACGACCTGCCCGACATCCGGGGCACGGCGAACTCACGCGAACTCGACCTAGACGCCGTGCTGTTGTACGCCGCGAAGGTTGCCCGGCACACCACGCTCACCCGCCGTGACACGGCCCCCGCGGACGTACTGCGCGACCTCGCCGACTGGCTGACATACCGGTCAGGGATGGCCCGCGGTCCGATCGCCGAGGAGATCGCCCTCGCCCTCGCCCCGATCCTGACCGGCAACGGCAACGGCAACGGCAACGGCACCAGCACCGGCACCCATGCCCCGCCTGTCGCCACCGTGCGGGAGAACCGCCCCCAGGCCCGTGCGGACGTCCTCGTCGAGATCGGCGACCCCGACTACGGCGACCGCTACCCGTGGAGCGTCAAGCTGCTGTTCGACGGCCGCGACGTGACCCCGCTGGACGGCGACGACCGCGGCGTGCCGCGCTCCCGGCTGCGCGAGACCCTGCGCGAACCTCTCGCCGACGCGCTGCGCCTGGGTGACAGCGGGGAGAACCTCGCCGCCGTCGAGGCTCTGCTGCCCCGGCAGTTGTTCGACGAGCCGCTCGACGCCTGGCGCCTGATACCCGACGGGGCCGACGAGGACGTGTACGACGAGTGGGACCCGCCCTACATGCCCCTCGGCCGACGCCGGGTCGTCGTCATACGCGACCGCAGGCGCAACGTGAGAGACGCCATTCCCGAGTGGCGGCGGATGTGGAGCGCCGCCACCGACGGCCCGCTGGCCGCCGTGCCGTTGCGCGACGAGGCCGCGATGTCGGGCCACGCCCCGTCCGTACGCCGCGAGAGCAAGCCCGCGGCGTTCGGCAGGCTCATGGGAGCCGAGCGCGGTTCCGTGCCCGTCTACTGCGGGCATGTCGGCCATGGCGACGGCTTCGCCGCCATGGCCACCGCGCTCGCCGCCGGACACCCGCTGGTGCTGTGGCGTCGCAACGGCCAGAACCACAGCGACTGCCAGGAGTTCCACCGCCGGGCCGGCGGCTTTCTGGCCAAGGCAGGCAGCGCCGCCGGACTCCGCGACCGCATCCAGGAACTGCGCGTCCACGCCAGCGCACCGGAGCTGGCCGTCGACTCCGGATGGGCCGACGGCGTCGCCTTTCTGTTCGACCCGCCCGACCGCCCGCCCTACGGCACCGAAGCCGTCTCCCCGCCGCCCATGGAGACCTGATGCACCGTCAAACTCCTGAAGTGGCCCGGAAACTGGCTCGGCGGTCCGGGCCGAACCACGGTAGTCTCATCGTCGCCTGTACCCGCTGCGCGGCCTCACCAGAGCCGGGAGGAGCCCAAGGTGAATGACTGGCGGATCTACCGAGGTGTCGGTGAGCCGCACGACGGAGTGCAGCGGTTACCCTCTCCACCCCCCTGGCGTGACTTCACGGCCTCGGAACGGGACGCGGCCCCGGGCACCGACCCGAGTACGGCCCGCAGGCTCGGCTTCCAGCGCACCCTCGTCGAGAACTACGCACCCAGGCCCGCCGAGACCGACGCCGTCAACGCCGCGCTGTACCTGCGCCGCCCGCTCCTGGCCACCGGCAACCCCGGCACCGGAAAGTCGACCCTCGCCTACGCCGTCGCCCACGAGCTCGGCCTTGGCCGGGTCCTTCGCTGGCCCATCGTGAGCCGCTCCACCCTCCGGGACGGGCTCTACCGCTACGACGCCATCGGCCGCCTCCAGGACGTCCAACTGGAGCGCGCCCAGGGCGACTCGGGGAGTCAGGCCCCCGCGCCCGGCATCGGCTCGTACATCCGTCTCGGGCCGCTCGGCACCGCGCTGCTCCCCTCCGACCTGCCACGCGTGCTGCTCATCGACGAGCTCGACAAGAGCGATCTCGACCTCCCCAACGACCTCCTTAACGCCCTGGAGGAGGGCGAGTTCGCCATTCCGGAGCTCGAACGCATCGCGGACCGTGAACCCTCCGTCCAGGTGCTCACCGACGACGGCCGCAAGGTGACCGTCACCGGTGGCCGGATCGCCTGCACCACGTTCCCGTTCATCGTGCTCACCTCCAACGGCGAGCGGGACTTCCCGGCGCCCCTGCTCAGGCGCTGCATCCAGCTCGAACTCGAGCCGCCGGGCGAGGAACAGCTCAAGTCCATGGTCGAGGCCCACCTCGGTGGCGCGGGCGCCACCGAGGGCCGCGACCTGATCGACCGGTTCCTGGAGCGCGAGCCCGGCGAGGTCATCGCCGCCGACCAGCTTCTCAACGCCCTCTATCTCACCCAGCACACCCCGCACGCCGAGCGCCTCACCCGGGAGCGGATCGCCACCTTGCTCATGCGGCCCCTCGACCGTTCGAGGTGATGGCCGGATGCCGCGGACGCATCTGGGAGAGCTCATCGGCAGGCTCAGGGACGGCGGCCTCGACCCCACCGCCGAGGAGGTGGCCGACGCCGTCTGGCTCGCCCAGTGGTTACCGCGCGCCTCCCGGCCCGGCGAGCCGGGCGCCCCGTCGGCCGCCGTCCCGCCGCGGTCCGACGACACCCGGGAGGAACCGGAGCGGGAGGGGACCGAAAATCCCCGCGCCGAAGACCCCGAACCCTCACACCGGGTAGCGACGCCCGCTGACGTGCCCCTGCATCTGCCCGGCGGCACGGCGGACGCCGGAGGAGCGGGCCTCGGCCTTCCCGTACGAGCCCCGGCGGCGGCCGCACTGCCCGGACTGCTCGGATTGCAGCAGGCCCTGCGCCCCCTGCGCCGCTACGCCCCGTATCCCGACCACTCCCTCGACGGCGGTATCGACGAGGAAGCCACCGCAGAACGCTCCGCCGCGACAGGCCTCCTCATCCCCGTCCTGCGCGCCGCACGCCGCCGGAACGCCGACGTCCAGCTCCTGATGGACACCGGGCCCGCGATGGCCGTATGGGAGCAGTTGGTCGAGGAACTGCGACAGGCCTGCGAGCAGTCGGGTGCCTTCCGCGACGTCCAGGTCCACCAGCTGTACGACAACGGAGACGGCAGCCTGCTCGTCGGCACCACCACGGGACCGCACAGCCGCACCCGTCTGCGCTCGGCCAATCAGCTGCACGACCCCGCGGGCCGCCGCCTCACCCTGGTCGTCAGCGACTGCGTGGGCCCGTTGTGGCAACGCGGCGCGGTCCAGCGGCTGTTGCACTCCTGGCCGGTCGGCTCGCCGATCGCCGTGGTCCAGCCGCTGCCCTCCCGGCTGTGGACGCGTACGGCGCTGCCCGCCGAGCCGGGAGTCCTCACGCGCGGGCCGGAACCGGGCGGACGCACCGTCTTCGATCCCGACGACGAGCCGTGGGAGCCGCGGCCCGCGGGCGCCAAGGCCGTCCCCGTACTGCAGCCGACCCCCGAGGCGTTCGCGGCCTGGGCGCGGCTGCTGTCCGGTCAAGGCGGCCCGGTGCGCGGCTGGGCGGCCTGGGTGGGACCGGCGTCCGACGGCTCCGGCATCCCGCTCGCCCCCGCGCCACCCGCGGGTCGCAGCGACGACGAACTGCTGCGGGCCTTCAGGGCCACCGCGTCGCCCGGCGCTCTGCGGCTCGCCGTCTGCCTCGCGGCGGCCCCGCTCTCGCTGCCCGTCATGCAGCTCGTCCAGCGCACCATGCTTCCCGACACCGGGCCCATGGAGCTGGCCGAGGTCCTGCTCGGCGGGCTGCTCAGGCAGCTCCCGGGGACCGAGGCCCGGCCCTGCTTCGTCTACCCCGCACGCGTCCAGGAACTGCTCCTCAGCTCCCTGGGCCGGGCCGCCGCCGGACTTGTGCTCAAGCACTGCTCCGCCTATGTGGAACGCCACTTCGACCGGGGCACCCGCAACTTTGCCGCCATCGCCGCGGCCCGGCTCGACGGACACGGCGGGCAGGACGGGCAGGGCGGGCAGGACGGGCAGGATCGGGGCCCGGACACCGCACCCGGTACCGACGAGGGACTCGATGAGCTCGCCGGCACGACGCACGCCGGGGTCGAGTCCGAGCTGTTCGCCACGGTCCCCGCGCGCGTGCTGCGCTTCTACCAACCGGATCTGGTGGCCGCCGAGCCCCTCCTGGAGGCCGAGCGCCTCCTCGCCCGGTGGCACGACCAGGCGGACCCTTCCGTGCTGCTCCGGGCACGGACACAGGCCGAGGCGGCGCTGCACGGCAGCGGCGCCGCCGGGGATGCCGACAGCGGCGTACGGGCGCGTCTCGTTCTCGGCCGGGTGCTGCGCGCCGAGTCCACCACGTCCCGCGTGCGCGGGGCCGGGCGCCGCCTCACCCTGCTGCACGAGGCCGCCGCCGTACTCGACGAAGCCCTGGGCGCGGCTGCCGACGGCAGCGTGGCCCATGCCGATGTCGCGCTCGAACTCGCCTCGGTGAACCACGAGTTGTGGCATGCCACGCAGGACGCGCACTTTCTGCGGCAGGCACTCGCCGCGCTGCCCGGGGATGCCGCACAGTGGCCCGCGGACCGCCGCCGCGCCCTGCTCCTTCGCCGCGGGCGACTTCTGCTCGCCGACGGGAATCCGGCCGCCGCCGCCCGTGATCTCCGGGTCGCCTGCGACCTGTTGGATGCCGAGGGTGCTCCTGACGGCGTCCGCTGCCCTGCCCTGCTCGACCTGGCCGAGGCCCTGCGGGGCATCGATACTCCCGAAGCGACCGCCGCCGTGTTCGCCAGGGCGGAGCAGGCCGCCGGTACGGACCCGGTGCTGCGCCTGCGCTGCCTCTCCGCTCAGGCGGCCTTCCACGAAGCGACCGGCGACCACCAGAACGCCGACCGTGCCTACGAAGCCGCCGCCGGCCTCGCACCGCCCGACAGCGCCCGCCGCAGTGGACTGCTCACCCTCTGGGGCGAATCGCTCCTGCGCCGCGCCGCCGCTGACACCGGCGCGGCGATCGTCGACCGCGCCGAGAACGTGCTGCGCGAGGCGCTCACGGCGCTGCCCGCGCGTGCCCCCGACCGCGGCAGGCTGCTCGGCCTGGTGGGCGGCGCGCTCGCCCAGCGCTTCCGCCATCTCGGCTTCCTGCCCGACCTGTTCGAGAGCCGCCATCTCCTCGGCCAGGCGATCCGGGGCACGCACGACGCGGGGGTTCGCGCCGAGGGGCGGCTCCAACTCGGCCGTGTCATCGTCGAGTTGAGGCGCCGTACCGGCACGCCGGTACTCGCCGATGCCTTGCAGGCCTATGAGTACGCCGAACAGGAAGCCCGCATTGCCTACGGCCGCGCACCGGGGTCGGTGACGGCCGCGCGTGCGCTGCACGGGCAGGGCGGTGTGCTGGAGCTGATGGGGCGCTCGGCGGCCGCGCGCAGCGCGTATCGGTCGGCCGCTGACGAGTGGCAGCAGCTGGTTGGCGTGCTGCGTGAAGTTGACTGGCGGGAAGTCGAGTTGACGCGGACGAGGCTTGCGGCCGCGGAGGTGGGCCGGTCGGCGTTCCCCGGCGGTGTCGACGGCTTGTCCGGCAAGGACTGGGACCGGGCGTCCCCACCGTGGTCACCCTGGGGAGGGGTGCGGGCCGTGATCACCGCGTAACACGCGGGCGCGTGGCCGGAGTTAAGTCGAACATGTTTCTGTTTCACCGGCCTCGGGAAGAACCGTGCAGCCGTGACGGTCGTACGGGGCGGGCGGCGTGAGAGGGGAGATGATGGTGTCGGAGCGGGGGAAATGGGTGACCGGCCCCGAAGGGGGCCCCGGGCGAGCGCCGCTCCTGCCCGATCTGGCCCATGTCGACCTGCGGACATTGCGTGCCATGAACGATCCACGGCTCGCCGAGGCGGTCGACCGGGTGCTTGGGTATTCATCGGAGCTCAGTGAGACCTGGTACACCGGTGACGACGGCACAGACACCGACCGCGACCGGGCAGCGGTCGCCGACCGCATGTTTCCAGCCAGAAGCGGTGTTTCGCCGCACGGTGAGGAAAGGACGGGGTGACGTCGGCGCCGGTGTCCTCCGAGGTTCTCGCGCAACTCGCCAGGACCAGGCCGGCCCCGGCGGGTACGGCGGCACTGAGTGCAGGGCTGCACGCCCGCCGCTTGGTGCTCCTCAAGGCACTCCTCGCCCGGATCGACCGGGGAGGCGACCGACTGGGCTCCGCTGCGCGCCACCGGTTCGACCGCGACTGGGCCGTGCTGGAGCGGGCCGAGCAGTCCGACGCCGCAGCCGCCCGGGGGGTCGTCGACTACCCCATGACCGGCGCCTGGCTCGCCGAGACCCTCGCCGCGCCCGACGGACCTGCCTTCGAACGCCATCTCGCCCACCTGGGCGCCGTCGCCGCCGCCGCTGCTCTGCGCGCCGGGTGCCGGGTGGCCATGGATGTCGACGTTCCCTCCGGGGTGCTGGCCCTGACCGGCGTCGGCGTGCTGCGCTGTCCCACGGGCCGCGCTCGTCTGCACATCAAGTCAGGTCTGATGCGCATCACCGGCAGCGGATCTCCGGGCGGCGTCCTGCTGCATGTGCCGCCGGGTGTCCAGCGACCGCGCGGCGGTGGCGTCCTCTGGGCCGGGCTGCGCACCCTGCTCGGGGGCGCGGTGGTCATCGACGACCTGGACCCCTATCGCGTACCGCCCTCCGGCATCGGTCCCGATGCCCTCCCGGCCGTCGAGCGATCCACTGTCAGGGACCAGGCCTGGGCCTTGCGCTGGAAGGGCGCCCAGCAGCTGCTCGCAGCGACTGACCCCGACAGGGCGGCCGAGGTCCGAGCTGTCCTGCGCGCCGTCGTGCCGCTCGCCGCCGGCGCCGGGCGCGACGACGGCAACCCGATGAGCGCCACGCTGCGGGCCGCCCCTGGGGCCGTACTGATGTCACTGCCCGCCGGACCCGCACAGATGGCGGAGGTACTCGTCCACGAGGCGCACCACACCAAACTGGCCGCGCTCCATGAACTCGTACCGTTGTGCGAGCCCGAACGTGGCGCCGTGCACCGGGTCGGCTGGCGCCCGGACCCCCGCCCCATCGCGGGGGTCCTCCAGGGCGCGTACGCCCATCTGGCGCTCGCCGACCTGTGGCGGCGGGCGCGCGCCGGGACCGCGACGCCCGAACCGTGGCGGCGGCGGGCCGCAGAGCAGTTCGAGACATACCGCGAACAGGTCGGAGGTGCCTTGTCTATCCTGCTCGAATCCGATGAACTGACCTTCGAGGGGCGGGAGTTCGTTCAAGAGATGGGCAGGCATCACGCGAGCCTCGGCCGGGCCTCCCGGGTCTTTGGGTGACACTGTGTCAAGTTGCGGTGACGTTGTGCAGGTACGGTTCGATAGGGAGTGCTGATGGCGGAACAGCGGCGGTCGGGCGGTGCCGGTACGTCAGATCGAGGCGGTAACGCTGAGCCGGAGCGATTCCTGGTGGTCTTCCCCGGCTATCACCGGCCCTGGGCCGCCTGGATCGCGCACCGGCTGGAGAGCCATGGTCACCGGGCCACGCTGCAGCGCTGGGACCCGCGCCGTGACGATCCGCTCGAAGACGCGCTCGGCGACCTGTTGCTCGCCCGGGGGCGAGTGCTCCTCGTCCTCAACGACTGGTTCTTCGAGCTGGGCCCACGGCCCGCCAGCGAATGGAACGATGTCCTGCGCGGTTTCGTGGCCGCGAACGCCGATCGGTTCGCCGCCGTCAACCTCACCAATCGCCCCCTGCTGCCCTCCACAGCCGTACTCGAACCGGCCACCCTGTGGGGGCTGGGCGAGGAGGAGGCCGAGGAGCGCCTCCTCAGCAGGCTCGGTCTGGAGCCCGGTACCGCTGCCCGGCGGACCACCCCCGTGCGCAGCGTCCGTTTCCCGGAGACCCAGCCCGAGATCTGGGGCGAAGTGCCGCGCCGCAACTCCCGGTTCACCGGGCGTGACGACCTGCTCCTCGAACTCCACCAGCGGCTGACCGACGCCGAACGAGGCAATGCGGCCTGCACGCTCGTAGGCATGTCCGGCATCGGCAAGACTCAGGTCGCCGCCGAGTACGCCAACCGCTTCCGCCCTGACTACGACGTCGTCTGGTGGGTCAACTCCGACGACCGCAATGTCCAGCGCGACCGGTTCGGTGAACTGTCCGCCGCACTCGGGCTGCGCAGCGGCAACGAGCCCGGCGAACGCATCCGCGCCGTACGTGACGCACTGCGCAGGGGCGATCCGCACTCCCGCTGGCTCGTCATCTTCGACGGCTGGGACGACACGGACGGTGCGAACGTCCTGCTGCCGAACGGTCCCGGACACGTGCTGATCACCTCGCGCAACCGAGGCTGGGGCGAGCACACCGATGTACTCGAAGTGCCCGGCTTCGACCGGTCCGAGTCAACCGGCTATCTGATGCGCCGTGCCCCGCACGTGACCGCCGAACAGGCCGATGAAGTGGCCATCGAGTTCGGTGATGTCCCTCTCCCGCTGGTACAGGCGGCCTCGTGGCTCGGTGAATCGGGCATGGAGGTGCCGGAGTACCTGCGGATGGTGCGGGAGCGGCGCCTTTCCACCGCCGACGAGCTCTCCACGGGTGACGGTCTGCCCCACTCGTCGCTGACCTCCTGGTCGATACTGATCAACCGGCTCCGCCGCTCCCAGCCGCAGGCCATCGAAGTCCTCAACCTGTGTACGTCCTTCGCCCCCGGCCGCATCCCGCTCGGCCTGATCCGCGCCTACCCACAGGCCGATCTGCCCGAGGAACTGCGCTGGATGGCCACAGATCTGCCCGCCTGGACGCGAGCCCTGGACACCCTCGTCAACTACTCGGTCCTCAGCCGCGAGAACCGCGGGCCTGCCAACACCGACATGGGCCCGCACCAGGAGTCCGTGCACATGCACCGGCTCGTCCATGACATCGTCACCCGGCTCACCGACGACGAGGGCCGGGAGATCTACCGCAGGGCCGTCCGCAGGCTGCTCGCCGAAGCGGACCCCGGCAACCCCATGGACAGCAGGCACTGGCCCCGGTACGCGGAGCTGCTGCCCCACCTGGAGCCTTCCGGAGCACTCGAAAGCACCAGCGACCGGGTCCAGGTCGCCATCCTCAACTGTCTTCGCTACTGCTTCCGCAGCGGCGAGTTCAAGGCCGGGCTGCAGCTGGCCGAGCAGATCCGCCACCGATGGTCGGGATTCATGGACCCGTTGGCCCGGCCGATGCTGGAACTCGCCACTCAGGAGAGCAACATCCTGCGGGCCAGCGGCCGCTTTCGCGACGCCTACGAGCTCGACCGGACTCTCATCGAACGGCTGCGTGTCGCCGAGCCGCGCAACGAGCACGCCGAGCTCCTCACCAACAACACCATCTCCAGCAGCCTGCGCCACCTCGGGCAGTATCAGGAGGCCATCGAACTGCAGTCGGCGGTGCTGGAGAACGCCCAACGCCTCCTCGGTGAAAGCGAGTACCTCACTCTCGTCGCGCGGCACAACCTCGGTGTGGGCCTGCGGCTGCTCGGCCGCTACCAGGAGGCGTACGACCTCGACGTCGAGACCCTCGCCCGGCGCGAGAGCGTCCTGCGCGCCCGGCACGTCAACACGCTCAACTCCGCCAACGCCTGCGCCCACGACCTGCGCCTGCTCGGCCGCTACCGTGACGCGGTGGCGCGCCAGGAATCAGTGCAGCGGCTCCATGTGCAGGTGCTCGGGCCGCAGCACCCGCAGACCCTGTCCGCCCGCGCCCAACTAGCACTCTGCCGCCGCCGCGAGGGCGGCTTCCAGCAGGACGTCGGGACCATGATGGCCAGCCTCCTCGACCAGCTGGAGCAGGTGCACGGCCGGAGCCACTACCGCACGCTCTCGTTCATCACGGACTACGGAAACTACCTGCGCGAGCACGGGGATCTGAGCCAGGCCAGAGATCTGATCGCCGAGGCGGAGTCCGAATACCGGGCTCTGCTCGGTCCCGCACACCCCGTCGCCACCGGCATGGTCGCCAACACCGGGCTGATCATGCAGGCGGCCGGTGAACGCGCCGAGGCCATGGCGATGTTCGAGTCCGCGCTCGGCGGACTCACGGCCACGCTGGGCGCCGACCATCCCTGGGTGCTCGGCTGCGCGCTCAACGCGTCCGGTGCACGCAACTTCAACGGCCGCATCGTGGAAGCCGCCGAGCTGAGCCGGGAAACCCTGCGGCGGGCCCGCCACACGCTCGGCGACGAGCATCCGCTGACCCTGTCCTGCCAGGTGGCGCTCGCCGCCGACCTGCGGGCGCTGCGGGAACGGGAGGAGGCCGAAAAGCTGGAGGGGGACGGCCTGCTGGCGCTGACCCGGACGCTCGGAGCTCAGCATCCGCACACCCTCTCGGCACGCCAGCGCAACCGCCCGTACTGGGACTTCGAGGCGTACCTGGGATAGCCGCCCCGCGCAGAAGCCGAAAGGGCCCGGCACCCCCTGGGGAATGCCGGGCCCTTTCAGGTCCGTACGGTCAGATCCAGCTGGATCAGGCCTCGAAGACCTCGCGAAGCAGCTGCTCCTGCTCCTGCTCATGCCGCTTCTTCGAACCCACCGCCGGGGACGAGCCGTGCGGCCGCGAGATGCGGCGCAGGCGCTCGCCGTGCGGGATGTCCGCGCCGACCGCCAGGTCCAGGTGGTCGATGAGGTTGAGGGCGATGAAGGGCCATGCGCCCTGGTTCGCCGGCTCCTCCTGCGCCCACAGGTACTTCTCGGCGTTCGGGTACTTGGCGATCTCCGCCTGGAGCTCGGCACCCGGCAGCGGGTACAGGCGCTCGATGCGGATGATCGCGGTGTCCGTGACCTCGCGCTTCTTCCGGTCGGCCTCGAGGTCGTAGTACAGCTTGCCGGAGCAGAAGACGACCTTGCGGACCGCCGACGCCTCGACCGAGTCGTCGCCGATGACCGGGCGGAAGCCACCCGTGGTGAACTCCTCCGTCTTCGAGGCCGCCGCCTTGAGGCGCAGCATCGACTTCGGGGTGAAGACCACCAGCGGCTTGTGGTGCGGGTTGTGCACCTGCCACCGCAGGAGGTGGAAGTAGTTCGACGGAAGGGTCGGCATCGCGACCGTCATGTTGTTCTGCGCGCACAGCTGGAGGAAGCGCTCGATACGGGCGGACGAGTGGTCCGGTCCCTGGCCCTCGTAGCCGTGCGGGAGAAGCAGCGTGACGCCGGAGTGCTGGTTCCACTTCTGCTCGGCGGCCGAGATGTACTCGTCCACCACCGTCTGCGCGCCGTTGACGAAGTCGCCGAACTGCGCTTCCCACATCACCAGGGACTCGGGACGGGCCAGTGAGTAGCCGTACTCGAAGCCCATGACCGCGTACTCGGAGAGGAGCGAGTCGTAGACGTTGTAGCGGGCCTGGTCCTCGGAGAGGTACAGGAGCGGCGTGAAGTCCTCGCCCGTCTCACGGTCGATGAGGACCGCGTGACGCTGACCGAACGTGCCACGGCGCGAGTCCTGGCCCGAGAGCCGGACCGGCGTGCCTTCGAGGAGCAGCGAACCGATGGCGAGGGTCTCGCCCATGCCCCAGTCGATCGTGCCTTCCTCGACCATCGACATGCGGCGCTGCAACTGCGGCAGCAGACGCGGGTGGACGGTGACCCGGTCGGGGATGTTGACCTGGGACTCGGCGATCCGCTTGACGACCTCCTGGGTGATGGAGGTGTCGACGTTCACCGGGAACTCGGCCTCCGGGGCCGGGACCTCGGCCTCGGCGGGCTGCGAGATGGCCTCGCGGACCTCCGTGAAGACCTTCTCCAGCTGCCCCTGGAAGTCCTGCAGGGCCTGTTCGGCCTCTTCCAGGGTGATGTCGCCGCGACCGATGAGGGACTCGGTGTAGAGCTTGCGCACCGAGCGCTTCTTGTCGATCAGGTCGTACATCAGCGGCTGCGTGAACGCCGGGTTGTCCGACTCGTTGTGACCGCGGCGGCGGTAGCAGATGAGGTCGATGACCACATCCTTGTTGAACGCCTGGCGGAACTCGAAGGCGAGTCGCGCGATGCGCACGACGGCCTCGGGGTCGTCGCCGTTCACGTGGAAGATCGGCGCCTCGATCATGCGGGCCACGTCGGTGGCGTACATGGAGGAGCGCGACGACTCCGGGGCGGCGGTGAAGCCGACCTGGTTGTTGATGACGATGTGAACCGTGCCGCCGGTGCGGTAACCCCGCAGCTGCGACATGTTCAGCGTCTCGGCGACCACACCCTGGCCCGCGAAGGCCGCGTCACCGTGCAGGGCGACCGGCAGGACCGTGAAGTCCGTGCCGCCCTTGTTGATGATGTCCTGCTTGGCGCGGACGATGCCCTCGATGATCGGGTCGACCGTCTCCAGGTGGGACGGGTTCGCCGCGAGGGAGACGTTGATCTGCTCGCCGTCCAGGCCGGTGAAGGTGCCCTCGGCGCCCAGGTGGTACTTCACGTCGCCGGAGCCGTGCATGGACTTGGGGTCCATGTTGCCCTCGAACTCGCGGAAGATCTGGGCGTACGACTTGCCCACGATGTTCGCGAGGACGTTCAGGCGGCCACGGTGGGCCATGCCGATGACGACCTCGTCCAGGCGGGACTCCGCGGCGCTGTCGATGACGGCGTCGAGCAGCGGGATGACGGACTCGCCGCCCTCCAGGGAGAAGCGCTTCTGACCGACGTACTTCGTCTGCAGGAACGTCTCGAAGGCTTCGGCGGCGTTCAGCCTGCGCAGGATGCGCAGCTGCTCCTCGCGCTCGGGCTTCGTGGCGTGCGTGCGCTCGATGCGGTCCTGCAGCCACTTGCGCTGCTTCGGGTCCTGGATGTGCATGAACTCGATGCCGGTGGTGCGGCAGTACGAGTCGCGCAGGACGCCGAGGACGTCGCGCAGCTTCATCATCGACTTGCCGGCGAAGCCGCCGACCGCGAACTCACGCTCGAGGTCCCACAGGGTGAGGCCGTGCTCGGTGATGTCCAGGTCGGGGTGCTTGCGCTGCTTGTACTCCAGCGGGTCCGTGTCGGCCATGACGTGGCCGCGGACGCGGTAGGAGTGGATCAGCTCGAAGACGCGGGCGGCCTTCGTGACGTCGTCGTCGTGCGAGGCGTCGATGTCCTTGAGCCAGCGGACCGGCTCGTAGGGGATGCGCAGCGCCTTGAAGATCTCGTCGTAGAACTCGGACTCGCCGAGCAGCAGGTTCGCGACGTTGCGCAGGAACTCGCCGGACGCGGCGCCCTGGATCACCCGGTGGTCGTAGGTCGACGTGAGCGTCATGACCTTCGAGATGCCGAGCTTGTTCAGGGTGTCCTGGGACGTGCCCTGGAACTCCGCGGGGTAGTCCATCGAGCCGACGCCCATGATGACCGACTGTCCGGGCATCAGGCGGGGGACCGAGTGGACCGTGCCGAGGCCGCCGGGGTTGGTCAGCGAGACCGTCACGCCGGTGAAGTCGTCCATCGTCAGCTTGTTGTCGCGGGCGCGACGGACGATGTCCTCGTAGGCCTGCCAGAACTCGAAGAAGTTCAGCGTCTCGGCCTTCTTGATGCCCGCGACGACCAGCTGGCGGTCGCCGTTGGGCTTCACCAGGTCGATCGCGAGGCCGAAGTTCACGTGCTCCGGCTTGACCAGGGTCGGCTTGCCGTCCTTCTCCACGAAGGAGTAGTTCATCGACGGCATGGCCTTGATGGCCTGCACCATCGCGTACCCGATGAGGTGCGTGAAGGAGATCTTCCCGCCGCGGGCGCGCTTGAGGTGGTTGTTGATGACGATGCGGTTGTCGAAGAGCAGCTTCACCGGAACGGCGCGGACCGACGTGGCCGTCGGGACCTCCACCGAGGCGTTCATGTTCTTCGCGACCGCGGCGGCGGGGCCGCGCAACGTCACGTACTCGGGCCCTGCGGGAGCCTCTGCCGCGGGCTCCGCCTTGGCGGCGGGCTTTGCGGCTGCGGGCTTCGCTGCGGGGGCCGGGGCCGCTGCTGCGGGCTTTGCCGCAGGAGCCGCAGGAGCCGCAGGAGCGGCGGGTGCGGCAGCGGGCGCGGCGGGAGCAGCCGGAGCGGCTGCGGGTGCAGCGGGGGGTGTGGTGGCCGCAGCCCCCGCGGCTGCGTCACCCGCCGGCTTGGCCGGAGGGGTGGCGACGGACGCGCCCGCTCCTGGCTTGTAGTCGGCGAAGAAGTCCCACCAGGCTCGGTCGACCGAATTCGGGTCCTGGAGGTACTGCTGATAGATCTCGTCGACGAGCCACTCATTGGGACCGAAGGCCGCAGCAGGGCTCTTGCCTTGCCCGTCTTGGTCGGTCGAGATGCTCGAGCTACTGGGGGACTGTGACGACACGGCGGTAACCGCCCTCTTCCGCTTCACAAGGTGATGGACAGCGGGAATTAAGGCTACGCCTCCATCGGCGCCAGGTGCAGACCGGCCCCGTCATCCGTCGCGTAAGTCACATTGGACGGATGGTTTCGGCGACGTAAATGGCGGGAAACAAGCGGAGTTCTGCAACGCCAGATGGCCGCGCGGGCCAGGCCCAGCGCGGCGGCGTCACCCGGGCGCGCTTCCGATGCGCCCGCGAATCGCTTCCTTTTCGAACCCTACGTCAACTTCGCACTTCGGGCAGGCCCGGAAGGGTGACCTGGATGCGGCAGCCACGAGGGGATTCGGCCACACCGATGTGTCCGCCGTGCAGATCGACCGCCCAGCGCGCGATGGCGAGCCCGAGGCCGGTGCCGCCGTCGCTGCCGGGTCCCTGTGGCGGGGTGTTGGCGTGGCTGCCGCGGTTGAAGCGCTCGAAGACCCGGTGCCACTCGGACTCGGGGATGCCGGGGCCCTCGTCGAGGACCTCCAGGTCCAGGGACTCGGGGTAGAGGCCGCGCCGGGCACGCACGGTGACGCGGCCGTGCGGCGGGCTGTGCTTGACCGCGTTGTCGATGAGGTTGGCCACGACCTGGTGCAGCCGCTCGGCGTCCGCGTGCGCGGTCAGCTCGGGCGGCGTGACGTCCAGGTGCAGATGCACGTCCGTACGCGTGTGACTGCCGGAGCCCGACGCGATGCCCGCGCGGGCGGAGGCCACCATGTTGGCCTCCTTCAGGACGCCCGACAGGTAGGGCCACACCTCGAAGCGGCGGGCCCGCAGCGGTACGACGCCGTTGTCCAGGCGGGAGAGGTCGAGCAGGGTCTCCACGAGCCGCCCGAGGCGCTCCGTCTGCTTCAGGGCCGTACGCATGGTCTCCGGGTCGGCGGCGGAGACTCCGTCGACGACGTTCTCCAGGACCGCGCGCAGGCCCGCGATGGGGGTGCGCAGCTCGTGCGAGACGTTGGCGACCAGTTCCTTGCGCTGCTGATCCTGGGCCTCCAGATCGTCCGCCATGCGGTTGATCGTGGTGGCCACGTCGCCCAGCTCGTCACGGCGGTCTGCGCCGCGCACACGGCGCGTGTAGTCGCCGTGCGAGACGGCGCGCGCCACGGAATTCATCTCGTCCAGGGGCGCCGTGAGGCTGTGTGCCACGAACTGCGTGATCAGCAGCGTGGCGATCACCGAGAAGACGGTGATGAAGCGCAGCTCCGTCTCCGTCTCCATCGCCACCATCAGCAGACCGGTGGTGATGAAGACCGAGACGACCACCAGGGTGCCGAGCTTGGTCTTGATGGAAAACGGCCGCAGGCCGCCGAAGGGTCCACTCATCGAATGGCCCGCCTCACGGGGTCGGGGTCTCCAGGGCGTATCCCACGCCGTGCACCGTACGGATCCGCTCGGCGCCGATCTTCCGGCGCAGGGCCTTGATGTGGCTGTCGACGGTCCGGGTGCCCGACGCGTCGGCCCAGTCCCACACCTCGGCGAGCAGCTGCTCGCGCGAGAGCACCGCACGCGGCGTATTGGCCAGGCAGACCAGCAGGTCGAACTCCGTCGGCGTCAGATGTACGTCCTCGCTGCGGACTCTGACCCGGCGCTGTGCATGGTCGATCTCCAGCTCGCCGAGCCGCAGGATCCCGCTGCGCGGAGTGGTCGCCGCGAGCGCCGCCCGCTCGACCCTGCGCAGCAGGACGTGCACGCGGGCCGCGAGCTCCCGCATGGAGAACGGCTTGGTCATGTAGTCGTCGGCGCCGACGCCGAGCCCGACCAGCATGTCCGTCTCGTCGTCGCGAGCCGTCAGCATGAGGACGGGAACCGGCCGCTGGGCCTGTACCCGACGGCACACTTCAAGCCCGTCGAAGCCCGGCAGCATGATGTCCAGGATCAGCAGATCGGGCTGCCAAGCCTGTGCGGTGTCGACCGCCGAAGGGCCGTCCACCGCCGTTTGCACTACGAAACCCTCGGCACGTAGCCGGGCAGCGATGGCGTCGACGATCGTCGGGTCGTCCTCGACCACCAGAACCCGGCGCTGGGCGCCTGGCATCGCCGCCGTCGCACCGTTGTGGGAGGTGTGTGTCTGCTCCATCGCCCGCCCCTGACACTGATCGCTTGTGTTCGGTCAGCAGAGTACGGGTCGCGAAGGCACCTCGGCTACGCAGCCCTTACGCCGAGATGAACCACGTCGGGTACGCCTCGGGCAACGGGGATCTCTTCCGTCCGTACCGCCTGGAACCCGGCATTCCGTAGAGCATCGTCGAAAGCGGACGAGGGCTGGGCGGACCATACGGCGAGCACTCCGCCGGGGTTGAGGCGAGCCTGACAGGACGCCAGACCGGCGGGAGAGTAGAGGGAGTTGTTGTCCTCCGTCACCGTCCAGCCAGGACCGTTGTCGATGTCCAGACAGAGGGCGTCGTACGTTTTTCTGGTGCTTTTGGAGGAGCCTGCGCCAGACAGATGCGCTACGAGGTCTGTGTGCAGGATCTCCGTACGCGGATCGGCGAGCGCGGCACCGGAGAGCCCGGCCAGCGGGGCATCCGCTCCCGAGCGGTGCCAGTCGATGACGGCCCGCTCGCGCTCCACCACGGTGATACGGCCCCAGCGCCGGTCGGCCGCAGCGTGGGCGAGGGAGAAACCGACGCCCAGGCCGCCGATGAGGATGCTCGGCTCCGGGCGGCCGTCGAGGGCGTCGTACGCCGCGTCGACGAGCAGCCGCTCCGAGCGGCCGTCCGAGGTGTCCATGAGGAAACAGCCGTTGGCGATGATCTGCAGAAGCGCACCGTGGCGCCGCAGTACGACTTCGCCGTACGGCCCCTCACGCCGGTCGATGACGACGGGAGCGGTGGTGTCGGTGCGCATGCCCGCCAGCGTATGAGTGCGGGCCCGGCCTCGGGGGGAGACTCGGAACGCGGCGCGGCCCGATGCGGACGCATCCGTGACCTGTGAGGTTGATGTGATTCGCGCTACACGTGGTCCGGATCATAGACAGCGCTCGAAAAAGCGGCCAAGGGTGGAACGGAACAAAAGGAGCGCCTCACCGTGAACCGGAGTGCGTCGGCTGCCCCCGAGGCAACCGAGGAGATCGCCCCGCCCGGCCTCGACGGCATCCCGCGCCAGCGGGAGCGCGAGCCCGAAGCGGCCGCCGTCGCCGGGCCCCAAGAGGCGTGCGCGGCAACCGCGGCCGAGGGCGGCGCCGCCTCCCCGGGCCGTCTGCGCCGCTTGAGCCGCCTGAGACGCCCGCACCCCTGGCGCCTGCTGCCGACTCCCACGGGTACGCCCTTCACGTTCGGCTATGCCGCGATCCTCACCGCGACGTCAGTCCTGACGCAGCGCGCGGACCCGTCCCTCATCGCGACCCTGCACCAGCACTCCAGCACGGACGTGGCGCACCTGACGCAGGAGCCGTTCCTTGTCCTGGTGGCCAGCGCGCTGTGGATCGCGGGCGGCATCGCGTCGCCGTACGCGATCGGCTTCCTGCTGGTCCTCACGGCTCTGGAGCGCCGCATCGGCGCGCTGCGCACGGCGGGCGTCTTCCTGCTCGGCCACATGGTGGCCACCCTCGCGACCGAGGTCCCGGTCGGCCTCTCGGTCCTCGCGGGTCATCTTCCCGACAGTTCCCTGCACCGGCTCGACTACGGCATCAGCTTCGGCGTCGCCGCGAGCGTCGGCGCGCTGGCAGGACTGTTCAGGCCGTGGCTGCGCTGGCTGGTGCTCGCCGGATTCGGCGGCATGCTGCTCGACGACCTGATCGCGTTCACGGACCCGATGACGAACTGGGGCCATCTGCTCGCGCTCTCGCTCGGTGTCGCCACATGGCCGCTGCTGCGGCGCCGCCCGCGCGCATTCAACTGATCGCTCACAGCGAACACCCCCTGGGGAACATTCAAGGACTCACGAGCATTGAGTCCACATAGCTCAACTTGAATGCCGAAGGGGAGATCATGACTACTGAGTCCAAGGCGTCCACACCACTTACGCTGCCCGTGCTGCCGCTCGACGACGAGGTTGTCCTGCCCGGCATGGTGGTTCCGTTCGACCTGTCCGACACCGACGTACGCGCCGCCGTCGAGGCCGCCCAAGCGGCAGCTCGCTCCACTGGCAGCAGCAAGCCGCAGGTCCTTCTTGTTCCGCGCATCGACGGGACGTACGCCGCGACCGGCGTCCTGGGCACCGTCGAGCAGGTCGGGCGTCTCTCCGACGGCGACCCCGGCGCCCTGATCCGCGGCCGTTCCCGGGTACGGATCGGTGCCGGGACGACCGGGCCCGGTGCCGCGCTCTGGGTGGAGGGGCTCAAGGTCGACGAGACCGTGCCCGATCCCCTCCCGGGGGCTGTTGCCGAGCTGGTGACGGAGTACAAGGCCCTCGCCACGAGCTGGCTGAAGAAGCGGGGCGCCTGGCAGGTCGTCGACCGCGTCACGCAGATCGACGACGTCTCCGCCCTTGCCGACAACTCCGGATACTCCCCCTTCCTCTCCACCGAGCAGAAGATCGAGCTCCTGGAGACCGACGACCCGACCGCCCGCCTGAAGCTCGCCACCGAGCAGCTGCGCGAGCACCTGGCCGAGCAGGATGTCGCCGAGTCCATTGCCAAGGACGTACAGGAAGGCGTCGACAAGCAGCAGCGCGAGTTCCTCCTTCGGCGCCAGCTCGACGCCGTGCGCAAGGAACTGCGCGAGATCAACGGCGAGCAGGACGGGGAGGAGTCCGACGACTACCGCACCCGCGTCGAGGCCGCCGACCTCCCCGAGAACGTCCGGGAAGCCGCCCTCAAGGAGGTCGACAAGCTGGAGCGTTCCAGCGACCAGTCGCCCGAGGGCTCCTGGATCAGGACCTGGCTCGACACCGTCCTCGAACTCCCCTGGAACGAACGGACCGAGGACGAGTACGACATCAAGGGCGCCCAGAACGTCCTGGACGCCGAGCACGCGGGCCTTGAAGACGTGAAGGAGCGCATCACCGAGTACCTCGCGGTGCGCAAGCGGCGCGCCGACCGGGGCCTCGGGGTCGTCGGCGGCCGTCGTGGCGGCGCGGTTCTCGCCCTGGTGGGGCCTCCTGGCGTCGGCAAGACGAGTCTCGGCGAGAGTGTCGCGCACGCCATGGGCCGCAAGTTCGTGCGGGTCGCGCTCGGCGGCGTACGCGACGAGGCGGAGATCCGCGGACACCGTCGTACGTACGTGGGGGCGCTGCCCGGCCGCATCGTGCGGGCCATCAAGGAGGCCGGTTCCATGAACCCGGTCGTGCTCCTCGACGAGATCGACAAGGTGGGCTCCGACTTCCGCGGCGACCCGGCCGCCGCCCTCCTCGAAGTCCTCGACCCGGCGCAGAACCACACCTTCCGCGACCACTACCTGGAGGTCGAGCTCGACCTGAGCGACGTGGTGTTCCTTGCCACGGCGAACGTCATCGAGGCCATCCCCGAGGCGCTGCTCGACCGCATGGAGCTGGTCAGGCTCGACGGATACACCGAGGACGAGAAGGTCGTCATCGCCCGCGACCACCTGCTCCCGCGCCAGCTGGAGCGGGCGGGCCTGCAGACGGACGAGGTGACCCTGGACGAGAGCGCGCTGCGCAAGCTCGCGGGGGAGTACACCCGGGAAGCGGGCGTACGGAACCTGGAGCGGTCCGTCGCTCGGCTGCTCCGCAAGGTCGCGGCCAAGCACGAACTGGGCGAGCAGGAGCTGCCGTTCACGGTCGGCGAGGGCAATCTGCGCGACCTCATCGGGCGCCCGCACCACGTGCCCGAGTCGGCGCAGGACCCGGCCGAGCGGCGCACGGCGGTGCCGGGCGTGGCGACCGGCCTCGCGGTCACCGGCGCGGGAGGTGACGTCCTCTTCGTCGAGGCGTCGCTCGCCGACCCGGAGACCGGCGCCGCAGGACTGACCCTGACCGGTCAGCTCGGCGACGTGATGAAGGAGTCCGCGCAGATCGCCCTCTCCTTCCTGCGCTCGCGCGGCGCCGAACTGGAGCTGCCCGTCGCCGACCTCAAGGAACGCGGCGTGCACATCCACTTCCCGGCGGGCGCGGTACCCAAGGACGGGCCGAGCGCGGGCGTCACCATGACGACCGCCCTGGCGTCGCTGCTCAGCGGCCGTCTGGTCCGTACGGATGTGGCCATGACCGGTGAGGTCTCGCTGACCGGGCGCGTCCTGCCGATCGGCGGCGTCAAGCAGAAGCTGCTCGCCGCGCACCGCGCCGGGATCACCACGGTGATCATCCCTAAGCGGAACGAGGCCGACCTGGACGACGTCCCGGCCGAGATCCTGGAGAAGCTGGACGTGCACCCGGTGACGGATGTCCGCCAGGTGCTCGAACTGGCCCTGACCGAAGCCGAGGTGCGGGTTCCGGCCGCCGCGTGACGGAGGCGGCCGGTGAGTGAAGGCCCGGGACCCCGTAAGGGGTTCCGGGCCCTCGTGCGCGAGAGGGGCGGTTCAGCGGGCGGCTCAGCCGTTGGCGAGCGCCTGCACCCTGTCGAGCGCGCCGTTGAACTTGTTGTGGTCGCCGACCGTCGGACCCGTGGAGGTGTACTGCCACATCGTCTGGACGCCCCAGCCGGCGGGCAGCTCACCCGGAGAGGTGTTGTAGCGGGCGATCCAGAGCGGGTTGTTGGCGGCGAAGCCCCCGTAGTTGCCGGTGCACTGCTTCCACCAGCTGGTGGCCGTGTAGATGACGGCGTCGCGTCCGGTGCGTGCCTTGTACTGGTTCAGGAAGTCTCGGATCCAGCTGACCATCGCGGACTGGGACTTGCCGAAGCAGGCAGCCCCGTACGGGTTCCACTCGATGTCGAGCGCGCCCGGCAGCGTCTTGCCGTCACGCGACCAGCCGCCGCCGTTGTCCACGAAGTAGTTGGCCTGGGTGGCGCCGCTCGTCGTGTCGGGCGTCGCGAAGTGGTAGGCGCCGCGGATCATGCCCACGTTGTATGAACCGTTGTACTGCTGGGCGAAATAGGGGTTCTTGTAGTACGTGCCTTCGGTGGCCTTCACGTAGGACCACTTCACGCCGCTGTTCCAGAGTGTCGACCAGGCGACGTTGCCCTGGTGGCTGCTGACGTCGACGCCTTCGGTCTGTGCGGCGTCGCGACCGGGCGGGAGACTGCCCTGCCCGTCGTGCTCGATGACGCCCTGGCCCATGCGGGCCGTGCCGCGGGCCGGTATGTCGTCACCGCCGGCGGCCTGTGCGGCGCCTGGCAGGGTCAGGAGGAGGGAGAGGGCGGAGAGGACTGAGAGCAGGATTCCGGCCGCTGACCAACGAGAGCGGCGGGGGGTTCCGGGTCTGTGCACGGGCATGCGTGCCTCCGTTAGGCCTCGGTTGAGCTCGATGGAGCTCGTGGGGGGACCTGTCGACACGTTCGTGGTGTGAACATGTCATGTACGACGCTACGCACGTAGACCCGTGGCTGGGAAGGGGTCCTGATGCCTGCCGTTGGTCTACTCCTGCGGCGGCGTCCTCGGCGTGGTCCCACAGGGCGTTACGAAATACTGGTCGAGCTGCGGCGATGGACCGACGCGGACGTCTGCCGCCGTACGGGGCGGAAAGTTTTCATGATCAGGAAAGAAAGCGTGCCATGGGTGCTGAAGTGCACGAGGGCGAGAACGACGGCGGAGCCGACGTGGACAACGCGGGAGCCGACGTGAGCGGGGAGGGCGTGGAGAGGCTGGTCGACCGTGAGTTCCTCTCCCTGGAGCGGGAGCTGACGCTGCTTCTGCGCCGGGCGCGTGCCTCGTCCGGAGAGATGGCGCGCCAGGTCCACCCCGATCTGGAACCCGCCGCGTACGGACTCCTGGTCTGCCTCGACGACTCGGGGCCGCAGCGGGCCACGGATCTCGCCGCGTACATCGGCGTCGGCAAGGCGACGATGAGCCGGCAGCTGCGGGCCCTTGAGGAGCTGGGCCTCGTCGCCCGCGAGCCCGACCCCGCCGACGGCCGTGCCTGGCTCGTCCACCTCACCGAGGAGGGCGGGACGCGGTTCCGCGAGGTGCGGGCGGGGCGCAGGGAGCGGTACGTGCGCCGGCTCTCCGGGTGGGACCGGGCCGAGGTGGCGGAGCTTGCGCGTCTGCTGCGTCAGCTGAACGAGTCCGCAGAGTCTTGAGGGGCGACGAGCCTGTCGGGCCCCGAAAGGGGCGCGGGGAACTGCGCGACCAGCCACGACGCGCCCGCGGATGAGATCCGGACTCTTGCCGGGACGGAAACCCCGGGTCACAACTCCGCGTAAACGACCGCCGCGTCGTCATGCCGCTTACCTCGGGGGAACGCCGCGCGATCGGCGTCCGCGCGCTCCAGCTCCCGCACCCGGTCCACCAGGCGCTGCGGCCCGTCCTTCCGCAGCAGCGCGAAGCACTCCGTCCAGTCACCGGCACGGAACGTCTCCACCCAGCGGCCGGCCCCGTCCGTCAGGGCCGCCACCGCAGAGACCTCCGCGCGGGGCGACGTGCCGGTGACCGCCCGTGCCGCCGCCGACGGATCCGCCGCCGCCGTGAAGAAGCCGTCCTCCGCGTTCCGCAGGGCCTCGACGGCGGCGCCGTACGCGCGGCCCGCGACCTCGCGTTCGGCGGAGCCGCGGGGCAGCGCGCGGACCGCGTCGCGCACCTCTCGGACCCTCGGCGGCAGTTCCGCGAGGCGCTCGTCGAGCACCGGCGTGACCGAGCCGTCGGGGCCCGCGAGCAGGAGTGCGGAGTCGGACAGGACGAGGTGTTCGACCCGTTCGTCGTCCCAGCGCACCAGAACCACGGTTGCCTGAGGCGTACGCGGGTGAGAAAGGTCACAGGTTTGACCATGGGCATCCGCGGTGCGCACGATCGCCGCCGAGAGGACCTCAGTGAGCGTCATATCCCGTCGCGAAACGGACAGTTCCCCCAGTGCGCCCCCGAGTCGCGCCGTGAACCAAGGGACGGAATGCAGGCAGCCGTCATCTCCGGCAGGCGGAGTCACCCCGTCGAGAAGGACGAGCGATCCGCCCTGCCCGGATGCGGGAAGCATGACCGCGACATAGTCCTCATTGGGGCGTGAGGGGTCTCCGGGTTCGGTGGCGAGTTCGATACGCATTCCGTCAGTCTGCACGAGGCCTTCACAAGGTCACCCGGCGGCCGTCGGCAGGCGAGGATCGGCCCGGAGCAGCAGGTCAGACGCCGGATTTCAGTCGGAATGATCGCTTCCAGCGGTGTGTGGCGGCGCATCCTGCCAAAGCCTGCGGTCGGCGTCCAACCGGCCCGCCGTGGCCGGGACTTTCGGGCCAGTCAGGGACTTGCTCGCCAACTCCCCGCCGATGTTCACTCCTTCGGGTGGCCAGGCATGTGATGCACGACTGCCACCCATCGGCACTGGAAGGGTCTGGAGCCGGACCGGGGGGCGCGTGCGTTGACGGATCGTCACCCGGGCTCATGGGCAGACGAAGAACAAGAATGCGAGCACCGGTGCAGAAGATGCGGCCTGGGCGCAAGGGCAAGCAGACGGCTCCTGAAGGGGCCACGCCGGGCGCGACCACTCCTATAGAGCGCTCGCCCGAGAACGCGGCGGGCTCGCCCGAGAACGCGGCGGGAGCGAACGCGGCGGCAGGGAACGCGGCGGCAGGGAACGCGGCGGCAGAGAACGCGGCGGGAGCGAACGCAGCGGGAGGGAACGCGGCGGGCGAGAACTCCGCGGAGAACCCTGCCGCGCAGTCCGTCGACGCAGGCCCCACGAAGCCTGCCAAGCCCGCGAAGCCCGTACAGCCCGTGAAGCCGGTCAACTCCAGGCCCACCGCGCGCGTACGCAATCGGCTGATCATCGCTGTCGCCGTCGTGGCCGCCGCGATCGCAGCCGCCGGAGCACCCGCCATCGTCGCCGCATCCGGAGAACTGAGCGACGCGCAGAACCTGGTGACCCTCGCCGAGCGCACCCAGGACGCCGTGTCCCTCGGTCACTCGCTGGCCGACGAGCGCGACGAGGTCACCTCGTTCATCGCGGCGGGCCGCCCGCAGGGCAAGGGGCTCGCCGAGAGCCGCAGTGCCCGGGTCGACCGTCAGGTCGCCGAGCTGCGGACGGCCGACGGGTCGGTGTCCCTGCGCAGCGAACTCGACACCATCGGCGCCGTACGCAGAGCGGCGCTCACCGGCAAGAGCACTGCTCTGGAAGCCCACACGGCGTACTCGAACGTCATCACCGAACTGCACGGCCTCACCCGGGAACTCGCCGAGAAGACCCCGCCCCGCGCGGGCTCCGGCGCCTACGCGCTCGCCGACCTCGACCACGCCGTCGAGCAGGCGGCAAGCGCCCGCGGCCTGCTCCTGGCCACCCTCGCCGTCCCTCGCTCCACGCGGACGAACACCGCCCTCGACCCCGTCACCGGCCTGCCCACCACGGTGGTAGACGACGCGTCCTCCGCCTACGGCAAGCGCCGCGACGGCCTCAGCGCCGCCGCCCAGCAGGCCCACGTGCGCGAAAAGGCGGCCGTCGCCGACTTCCGGGACTCGGCCACGGACGATGCCCGCACCACGTATGACTCGACGGTCACGGGCAACGAGGTGACGACGGCGGAGAAGTACCTCTCCCGACTCACCGACCAGCCCACGCTCTCCACCACCGAGCAGGGCTACGACCGCAAAAAGCTCGACACCGCGCTCTCCGCCCGCATCGAGATGATGCGCGGCGCCGAGTCCGCGCTCACGGTGCAGCGCACCAAGGACCTCGCCAAGCTGCGCGACGACGACGTGACGGCGCTCGAGATCCGCGTCGCGCTCATCGGCGTCACGCTGCTCGTCGCGGTCGGCGTCTCCATGGGGATGGCCCGCAGCCTGACCCGCCCCCTCGCCGTCCTGCGCATCGGCTCGGCCCGTCTCGCCACCGAGCCCGCGCCCCAGGAGCCGATCCGCTTCACGGGCCGCGACGACGAGTTCGCCCAGGTCGTACGGTCCGTCAACGCGCTGCACGAGCACGCGGCCGCCCTGACCGAGCGCCTGACCACGCTCGAAGCGGACCGCAAGCACCTCATCGGCCAGCGCACGTCCATGGCCGACGAGCGCGAGAAACTGCGCGCCGAACTGGCCGAGGCCGCTGCCCATTTGGAGCGGGTGCGGCAGTCCATCCACGGCACGTTCGTCAACCTGGCCCTGCGTACCTTGGGCCTCGTCGAGCGGCAGCTCGCCGTCATCGAGAACCTGGAGGACCGCGAGCAGGACCCCGACCGGCTCGCCACGCTCTTCAAGCTCGACCACTTCGCCACCGTCATGCGCCGCCACAGCGAGAACCTCCTGGTCCTCGCCGGGGCCGAGCACGGCCACCAGCACCCGGGCCCGGTCCCGCTGGTCGACGTCGTACGCGCCGCCGTCAGCGAGATCGAGCGGTACGAGCGGGTGCGTATCGCCACGCTGCCGCCGCACGCCCACGTCGCGGGCTTCGCCGCGGACGACATCAGCCACCTGGTCGCCGAGCTCCTGGAGAACGCGACCTCGTTCTCGCCGCCGGACGCCTCCGTCGAGGTCTCGGGCTGGCTCCTGGAGAGCGGCGAGGTCATGCTCTCCGTGCAGGACGAGGGCATAGGGGTCACACCGGACCGCATGGACGAGCTCAACACCCGCCTGGCCCAGTTCCGTCCGGACGACGCGTACGACCAGGAGAGCGGGGACGGGCTCGGGCTCGGCCTCTATGTCGTGGCCCGGCTCGCCGCGCGGCACGGCGCTCGGGTCCGTCTGCGTGAGCAGAAGCAGGGCGGCATCGCGGCGGTCGTGGTCCTGCCGAAGTCGATCCTCGCCGCGGCGCCCGCGGTGGGTGCGCCGCCGGTCGGTGTTCCGGTCGCCGGTGCGGCGCCCGCGCTGCATCTGCCCGGTTCCGAGGCCGAGGCGAACTCCAACGTGCTGCCGGGGCGTTCGGCGGGGGCTGCGGCGGGGACCGCGGCGGTGACCTCCGGCGCGGATCCGCTGATCGCGGCCGCGGAGCAGGCCGTACGTGCGGCTGAGCCCGAGCCGGAGGTCGAGGCCGAGCCCGAGGCTTCGCCCGAGACGACCATGGAGCTTGCCCCTCCGCCGGTTCCGGAGGTCGCGGAGACCCCGGAAGCGGAGACCCCGGAGGCTCAGACGCCGGAAGCCGCGCCCGCCCCCGAAGACGCCCCCGCCCCCAAGTGGGAGCGCGTCACCGACAAGGGGCTCCCCAAGCGCACGCCCAAGATCACCGCACCCGAGCCCACCGTGCCCAAGGCACGCAGCGGCTCCGTGGACGCCGAAGCGCTGCGCAAGCGCCTGGGGGGATTCCACCAGGGAGGCATAAGCGGCCGTCGGGACGTAGAGGCCGAACTGAACGACCGCAACGCAGTGACCACAGAGACCACAGCGACCAAAGAGACCAAAGAGACCGAAAACAACATGGGGGACACAGTCGAGGAGGCAAGTAGTTGACTGCGCCCATGCGCCCGCCCAGTTCTTCGCCCGGCAGTAGTTCCACCGCAAGCTCCGGCAGCGGTGAGAGAACCGCGGGGTTCGGACTGAGCAGCGAAGCACGCAACCTGCACTGGCTGCTGACGAACCTCGTCGAGGAGGTGCCGGGTCTCCTGTCGGTCGCCGTCGTCTCCTCCGACGGGCTGCTCCTGCTCTCCTCCGACCCCGCACGGAACAACGAGAAGGCGGCCGACAACAGTTCGGGCCCCAAAGGGTCCAGCGCGGACCTCGCCACCATCGTGTCCGGCCTCGGCTCCCTCTGCATCGGCGCCTCCAAGCTGATGGATTCGGGCCCGGTCAAGCAGACCGTCGTCGCCATGGAGGAGGGCAGCCTCTTCGTGATGTCGATCAGCGACGGCTCGCTGCTCGGCGTGCACGCCACCCCGGACTGCGACATGAGCGTCGTCGCCTACCACATGGCGCTCTTCGTAGGCCGCGCCGGGCATGTCCTCACCCCCGAACTCCGCAGTGAACTGCGCCAGTCGATGGAGAGCGTCCGATGAGCAGTAGGCCCGGCAAGCTGCCCCAGCGGGGCGGCGACCGCAAACCCGCCCGAGTACGCCCGTACTCGCTCACCGGCGGGCGCACCCGATTCGGTCACGTCCTGCTCGTCGAGACGTTCGTGGCCGCGCTCGAAGCTCCCGAGGAGCGCCGCGAACTGCCGCAGGGCGACGCCATCGCCCGGGTCATGCCGGAGATGCGGGCCATCGTCGAGATCTGCCGCCGTATGCGTACGGTCGCGGAGATCGCCGCGCTTTTGAAGATGCCGCTCGGCGTGGTCCGTGTACTGCTCAGCGACCTCGCAGACCAGGGAAAGATCCGCGTGTACGGGACGGGCCACGGCCCGGGACAGCCGGACCGCGCACTGCTGGAAAGGGTGCTGAGTGGACTCCGCCGTCTCTGACCTCCGCCACCCGGGCCCCGACCCGGACGAGAACCTCCAAGCCTGGCAGACGGACCGCACACGTGCCCCGATCGCGACGAAGATCGTGGTGGCGGGCGGGTTCGGCGTCGGCAAGACGACCCTGGTCACCGCGGTCTCCGAGATCACGCCCCTCCAGACGGAGGCGATGATGACGCAGGCGAGCGAGGACACGGACGACCTCACGTCGACGCCGGACAAGACCACGACCACGGTCGCCATGGACTTCGGCCGGATCACGCTCGACGACGACCTCGTGCTCTACCTCTTCGGTACGCCGGGTCAGCAGCGCTTCTGGTTCATGTGGGACGACCTGGTGCGCGGCGCGATCGGCGCCGTCGTGCTCGCCGACACCCGCCGGCTCGCCGACTGCTTCCCCGCCCTCGACTACTTCGAGAGCTGCGGTCTGCCGTACATCGTGGCCGTCAACCACTTCGACGGCACCGAGGAGTTCGCACCGGCGGACGTCCGCGACGCGCTGACGATCCCGGCGCACATACCGGTGCTGATCATGGACGCGAGGCAGCGGATCTCGGCGATCGAGTCACTGCTCTCGCTGGTCGGCCACGCCCTCGAAACAACCCCCGAATAGCTCTTTTTGTTTTTGAGCACGTCAGTACGTAGGAGAAGTAGCCGCATGCGGAAGATACTCGTCGTCGGAGCCGGTCAGGCCGGACTCCAGATCGCTCTCGGACTCCAGACGCAGGGGTACGAGGTCACCCTGATGTCCAACCGCACGGCGGACGAGGTCAGGTCCGGTCGTGTCATGTCCACGCAGTGCATGTTCCACACGGCGCTGCAGCACGAGCGCGACCTCCAGCTGAACTTCTGGGAGTCGCAGGCCCCGAAGATCGAGGGCCTCGGCGTCTCGGTCGCCGGCCCCGACTCGTCCCGCGTCATCGACTGGGTCGGCAAGCTGGACGGGTTCGCCCAGTCCGTCGACCAGCGCGTGAAGATGGCGGGCTGGATGGAGACGTTCGCGCAGCGGGGCGGCCAGCTGGTCATCCACGGCGCGGCGGTCTCGGACCTCGACTACTTCTCCCGCACGTACGACCTGGTGCTCGTCTCCGCGGGCAAGGGCGAGCTCGTCTCGATGTTCGAGCGGGACGCATCGCGCTCCCCCTACGACGTGCCGCAGCGCGCGCTGGCCGTCGCGTACGTCCACGGCATGGGGTCGCGGCCCGAGCACCCCGAGTTCGACGCGGTGCGGTGCAACCTGGTGCCGGGCGTGGGCGAGCTGTTCGTCATGCCGACGCTGACGACGTCCGGGCGCGCGGACATCCTGTTCTGGGAAGGCGTGCCGGGAGGCCCTCTCGACGTCTTCCAGGGGATCAAGGACCCCTCCGAGCACCTGGCGCTGACGCTGGAGCTCATGGAGAAGTTCACGCCGTGGGAGTACGCGCGGGCGACCAAGGTCGAACTGACCGACGCGGGCGGCACGTTGTCCGGCCGGTACGCACCGACGGTCCGCAAGCCGATCGGTCGGCTCCCCGGCGGCGGTCTTGTCCTGGGCGTCGCGGACGTGGTCGTCGCCAACGACCCGATCACGGGGCAAGGCTCCAACTCGGCGTCGAAGTGTGCGGCGTCGTACCTCTCCTCGATCGTCTCGCACGGCGACAAGCCGTTCGACGAGGAGTGGATGCAGTCGACGTTCGACGGTTACTGGGAGACGGCTCAGCACACCACCAAGTGGACGAACGCGATGCTGTCGCCGCCGCCGGAGCACGTCCTGAACCTGATCGGCGCGGCGGGCCAGCTGCAGCCGGCGGCGGATCGTTTCGCGAACGGCTTCAACGACCCGTCGGACTTCGAGAACTTCTTCTACGACCCGGAGAAGACGGGCGCGTACCTGGGCTCGATCTCCGGGGCGTGATGGTCGTCTGACCTGCGGTGTAGCCGTCGATATTTATCGTCGTTGATCGTTGTGGGGCGCCCTGCGGCGGCCCACAGACGGCCCGACACTCCCCTGGCTGAGCGGCGGTATGGGGCCAGGACGTGCACATATACCTTCGCTCCGTGCATAGAAGCCGCTTATTGGACATCAGGCCGTGCGCTTTGTGTCCGCATTTAAATAGGTATCGCCATGATGCGCGTCACTCCAATGTGAGCGCACCACTCTCCCCTCAGGCGGGGTTCAACGCTCACGCCCCCATAAGTGCGCTAAATCCATTCACGGGCGCACAAATGTTGCGTACCTATTGATGCATCACTTAGCAATGCGACATTATTATTCACAAGCGCACGCGTGATTATTGTTACCTCGCCCTATGTGATGCGCAAATATGAGGGCAATGTAACGAGAATGCTCAAATGAGGACTGCAGGGGCACCTCCCTTTCGTCATGTACGGGTTTCAACATTCACAACGGAACAAGCTCTAATCAGCCGGAACTGACTACAGCTCCCTTGCGTGGCGAGACTCGGCCAGCGCCGCGGGCTTCGAGGGTCCGCGATGATGCATCAGATGGAGTGCGGTAACAACAATGTTGTGGCCTCATCCACACTTGCGGACGTTCCTGTCCCGACTTCCTTCACAGGACACGTACGTAATCTATGGAGTTGGAGTCGGTTGGTGTATCTGCTGGCATAGAAAGCACGGAACGCCATCCAGTGTGGTCTGGCGAGGGCACTGGGAAGGTTCGAGCGGGAAGAATGTCATCACCATCTGCTCAAATAGTTCCCACTCGTGCGGCAGAAGCACAAGTCTGGGTCCTTCACGGTTTCTCCAAAAGGGTTCTTCCTTTAGGTCCATCGCGCGGAGGAGCCTTGCGAGGTTCAGCGCGTCTTGTGTGGAGATTCCCCTTTCGGTTCGAAGGATATGCGAGACCCTTTTTTCGCTGAAACCCGTTATCGACGCCAATTCAGAGACAGAGGGGTTTCCCACTCGTTGTCGTAGGCGTTCAATCCACTCGGGCCAAGATTCGCTCTCTCGCGGCCTGTCGTCGATAACGCGAGGATGGAAAACGATTCGCTTCGGTAGTGCCGTGGGTGGCAGGGTGGCCACCTTGGCCTTGAATAATCTTTCCGTCGCCCAGTCGATTTCGCGTATCGCGTCTTCATTTGGGCGGACGCCGCGAAGGGTAAGAATCTTGTGGACCAGGCTTCGAATGACCATATTGGCCTTCCGTAGAGGCCCCTCGCCTCCTAGTGAGGACAACACCTCGGCGGGGCTAACGTCCACTCCCCATTCCGCACTGACTCTGTCGGCCAGACTCCCCAACGGTGGGGCACCAGCCAGCCCCCGCAGGCGCGATGTCCACTCAATCCACGTCTCTTCGTCGCGCGGCACGGTTTCTAGTACGACCTGCACCAGCGAAGGCGCGTCGCTGGAGACGGGCGGACCAGGCACAACACTGGTGTCAGCAGCCTTACTTTCCAGTGCCCGAAGGTACAGCCCCAACAGGAGCGCCTGAGCGCTCTCTGTTAGGGGACCGATCTTCTCGCTATACGATTTCGTGAGGTCATCGATGAACTCCCTGGTGGGCAACAAATCGCCCGTAACGTAGAAGCCAACGGCGTACGGGGACTGCCCAATCCTCTCGGCATAATCGTCAAGTGATTCGCCAAGTCGGGAGAACATGCCGTGGAGCGTCTCGCCGAGATCTCTGCGGGCCTCATCTTTCACATGAGCGCACATCCCCTGCGAGCGAGGAAGAATCGTCTCGTTGGCGTCTCCTCCGGAAGGTGGGGCAGCCCGACGGTTCAACCGCTCGAATATCATCACCGTGGGGCGGGGTTGGGCCTGGGTCCAAAGATTGAAAAGCTCGCTGTCAAAGGCTTCCCAGTCGTTTGCAGGGTTGCCCTTGCTCGGCCGCTGATCCAACTCGGCCAGTGCGTAAGCGATAGCACCCGCAGACCGGTAACTGAGCGTATCGCCCACCAACAACCGGCGCACTGAAGCCGTACTCACTTTTGTTCCGCGTTCGGCGGCCGTGCGCGCGATCTTCGCCAAGGACGGCATGCCGGCTCGCCTCCGCAGCTCCTGAAGCCACTCCAGCCATGTGCGCAGCGGCCCGCCTGGGATGTGCGCAGGGATTGCCACTGCCCTACTCGCCGACCCTGCCAATGCCCCTCCCCTGCCGTGGTAGCGGCGCAATCTGAGTCACCACGATTCACCACGGTTCTTTGTGGCTCACAGCGTATCGCCGCAGAACATCGCTCCACCTCATACCTCAAGCTCAACTCACCTACACAGAAGGAGAGGTGAGCGGCGTGAAGCTCGATAGGGAGTGGTGGCGCACAGTCCGGTACGCCATCGAGGAGGAGCACCGGACGGTGCGCCTGATCGGCATCTTGATGACGGTGGGCGCCATCACGGTTGTGCTAGTCGCGATCACGAATGGGTTCTCGGTGACGATCGGCTGAGCAAGTCTCCCCGTTGAGGGTCACACAGGCAGGGGCCCGGCGAGAGTGCCGGGGCTCCTCCAGGACGGTACATTCGAACACTTGAACTAGAAGCCTGATGCCGTGGAGGTCCCTCCGTGGGCCCCGAAGGCGGGGCTCCTCCCTACGTCCAGTACTACAGCGATCACGATTTCCTGAAGGTGAACGTCCGAGTCGTCGGCAACATGTACCGCGCTGTGGCTACGGAGCGCCGGGACTATCGCAACGGCCGTCAAGCGCTGCATCTAGCTCTGTGGCCCGCTCTAGGCGACGGGCTAGTCCACTGTGTTGACCTTGTATCTAGTCGCAGTTTGATCCGGATCGAGAATCGATCGATGGAGGCTGGTGGCGTTCGGGCGGGCTGGCTGCGACTGTCGAAGTCGAGTCCAGGCTGCGGTGTCTGTGGTCCGCAGAGCCACCTACGAAGCTGATGAAGCGGAGGACTACGTGCCGCAGGTCAGCGCGCGAGGTACGTAGTTGCAGATCTCTCTAAAGCAAAGCTGATGCGGGTCTTTGGCGTCGGCCGCTCCACGATCGGTCGAGCGCTCATCGAGATGGGCCCGAACCGCCGACGGCACGTTCGCGCGCTCCCGACAGGACAGGGGGCCTCGTAGTCTGGAGTAGCTGCTGGCCTTCTACGACTTCCTCACCGAGCACGTGGGGGCGCCAGAAGGGAACCAGACCACTTGCCCCGTCCGCCGGGAGCGCCGTGCCGCTCCGTGCTCCATGCCCTCGCTCACCGCGTCGACCAGCCACATTCCGCGGCGGAGCCCTGTTTGCGGATGGTCGGGCGCGAGGCCTGGTCGTAGACCCGGGGCACGTACGTCGCCTGAGGCGACCGCAGGTTGGGCGTGCCCGGCGGCATTGGTGGTGACCTTGCCAGCTACGTGCGAAAGCTCATCGTCGAATTCTCGAGGCTAGGCTCAGCACCATGGCTGACTTCATGCAGGTGTCGACGGCGACCGAGACCCGTGATCAGGCAGTAGAGCTGGCTCGGTCGGTGGTAGCTGATCGGCTCGCCGCCGGGGCGCAGATCGTGGGGCCGGTGGTATCCGTCTTCTGGCATGCGGGGGAGTTCGGTACTGGGGAGGAGTGGCAGCTTCTGTTGAAGACGCGCGCCGACCGGTACGCCGAGTTGGAAGCTCACCTGCTGGAGCATCACCCGTGGAAGAACCCGGAGATCTCAGCCGTTCCGATCGTCGCCGGGGCGGATGCCTATCTGCGATGGGTGGCCACGACTACCGGTCCACTCCCTTCCGAGTAGCGTCTCAGGCCCTCGCCTTCTCCAGTACATCGGCAACCTCGGGAAGCGTTCGGTGGTCGCTGAGGCGTCGCAGGACCGGAGCGAGGCGCTGCCGTGGGCGGACCGACGCCACCCCGGCGGACAGGTCCAGGGCTCGGCTGGTGGCCCTGGCGGACTGTTCCACCTCGCCTGCGGTGAGGTACGAGTCGGCCAGCCACGACAGGTACAGGCTCTTGTCCCGCGCGTGCGTGTCTTCGTACTTCGCGAGCGCCGCTTCCAGCGTGGGGACAGCGCGCAGCGGGCGCCGTAGCTCCGTCCAGCATCGGCCGCTCATGATCTGTAGCTCGTTCTGGTCGACCCACGCGACCCAGTCTGGTTGTGGAGATTCACCGATCTCGTCGAGTGCTGATTCTGCGGCGCCGAGAGCACGTTCGGTCTCAGCCGGGAGCCCTGCCACCGCGTAGGCCCATGCGCGGCGCTCGTGCAGCAGCGCGCGGACGCCTGGGGCAGCGCCGGGTCCAGCCGTGTCGCATGCGCGGGAGGCTATTTGGATTCCGGCTGCTCGGTCTCCGTTCACCGCCTGGTAGGCGAGGAACGCGAGAGCGTTGCCCGCAAGGGCGGTGTCCTTGGCGTCGACCGCCGCTGTGTGGCTGTCCTCGTACAGGCTGGTGGCGTCGTGGTGCTTACCTCCGTCGAATGCAGCCCAACCGGCTTGCTGCGCCTGCTCGGCGAGCACGGAGAGCAATGACCTGCCGGTCTCTTCGGCGTAGGTGCAATCTCGGAGCAGGGCCTTCGTGGCCTGGTACTCACCGAGGTAGACGCGGTAGGTGTCTCCACCGCCCAGTACGTCGTCGAGGCGGCGCAGACGTGCTGCGCGCTCGCGTAGCTGCTGGGGGAATTCCTTACTGACTCGGCGTCCGGTGACAGGTCGGGTGAGGTCGGGCATGCCAACTGCCAGCCCCGTAAATGTCGATACCTTGATGAACTCCCTACGCCGCACTTCGTCTCCGTCTCTGTGGGTGGCGGTGGCGGTGGCACGTGCAGGCAGGGGCAGTTCACGGCTCGGGGTGTCCGGGGTCTCCCACTTCCGAGGAGCAAGGCCCAGTGCCGCTCCGGGAATGCGTAGGGCATCGGCGATCTGCGCGATTTTCTCAAACGTCGTGACACTGCCAAGACCGCGCGCCAAGGCCCCGACGCGCTCCGGCTTGATGTCGCATTCGGCCGCGATTTTCGAGTAGCTGATTCCTGCCTCGCTCCGTGCGAGGCGGAACACCTCGCCGAAGTCGTGGGCTGCGATCGCGGCGCTCATACCCGCGTGATCCAGCAGTTCGCGCGGTAGCGCGGTCATTGGTTCGTAACCGGTCATGAGGTGCCCCGTCGCGCCTGATGGTGACAGTGTGTCGCATCGGCCGAACAGTCAGCCTACCCATCATGGGGATACCCACGGACGGGAAGGCAACAGCCTTACCCTGCGGGACGGTTGGAGCGATCAGACCCCCGCGACCGAGCGACCGGTCCGGGGGCATGGCCTACCTGAGAGTGCAGGTCGACATGCCGGACTGTATCGCCCGGATCTTCGAGCCCTTGTTGCGGCTCCTGCTTCCCCGGCCGGGGCGCCACCGGCCTCGCCTGATGCATGGCGTGGAGGTGACGGCATGACCTCTCGCGTGCAGAGGGCGCGGCTGTTGCCGTGGTCGACGGTGGACGGTAATCCCTGCTATCTGGTGGGGAGTGCTACCGGTCGCCTGTCCAAGGTGGCTGACAACATCGAGAGCGTCCAACTCGGAATGGCGGGTGTCCTTCTGGGGCACGCCCGCGACATGCTCGCCAACCCCAGGTCCACGCCTGAGGAAGTCCGTTTCGTGGCCGCCCGGTTGACGGAATCCCTGGGGGAGGTTCGCCGGATCGCGGAGAGCCGGGGAGACCGATTGTCCGAACTCGACTGCGACGATGCGGACGACAGTGACGACGATCGCCCGCAGTTTGCGGCGGAGGCGTTCGGGTGAGCGCGGGCAACTCGCACCGGGGCCGGTTCCTGCCGATCGAGTGGACGCTGACGGCCATGCCCGCCCTGCACATGTGCCACGTCGGCAAGTGCTTGGTGTGCGGTGAGCACTCGACGGACACGGCCGATCCGGATGAGGCGCAGCTGTGGTGCCTCAGGCACGCGGGCATGACCCGGCATCCCGGCTATGAGATGTCGGCGTTCCAGTTCTTCTCCGCCAGGATCACTGACCCTGTGGTGGGCGAAAGCAGCCTGTCGACATAGAGCGGGGTGGGGGGCGGGTGGGGCGCAACCGGCCCCTAAGCGGCCGGCGCCCCCGCTCGCCCGTGCCCCGCGTCCCCGCCCCTCATCGCCCCGCGAGGCAGCTTCGGTGGGGTGTAGCCCTTCATGGAGTTCGCCGAGGGGTCGGGACGTACCGCCCCCAGCAAGGGGTTCGCCGCAATCGGGGAGACCTTTACCCGCGACCCGGGTCGCGGGGCCTGGATGACCATGCCGTCGCCCAGGTAGATCGCCACATGCGTGGCCTTGGGGAAGTAGACGATCAGGTCGCCCGGTCGCAGCTTCCGCAGCGAGACCCGCCGCAGCTGCGCCCACTGCTCCTGCGATGTACGCGGGATCGTCTTTCCGGCCTTCGCCCACGCCTTCGAGGTGAGTCCCGAGCAGTCGAAGGACTTGGGGCCCTCCGCGCCCCACTTGTACGGCTTGCCGATCTGCCGCACGGCGTAGTCGAGGGCCGAATCCCCTCGCTTGGACGGCGGCCTGGACGGTGCGGACCCCGGAGCGCCAGGGGAGCCAGGGGAGCCCGGAGATGCGCTCAGTGAGCCCGATGCCAGGAACTTGCGCTGTGCGTCGGCCATCCCCTCCTCCTCCGCCCGCGCAAGATCCGCAAGCTGCTCCGTGCTCAGCGAGGCGAGCAGTTCTTCGACCTCCTTCAGCTGCCCCTGCACCGTGTTCCGTTCCTGCTTCTGCTGAGCGGCGAGCCTGGCTTGGGTCTCCAGGGCGCTCTTGGCCGCGGCGGCGAGCGCGGACGCCGTCTTCTCGCCGCCGACGAGGCGCTGAACCGTCGCGGCCCGCTCCGCCGCCACCCGCCCGATCACATGGCCCTGGTCGAGGGCCTGCTGCGGGTCGCGGGCGAGGAGGAGGCGTACGTAAGGGGAGATCTCCGCGGTGCCTTGGTACTGCTGGCGGGCGAAGCGGCCCGCCGCGCCCTTGCCCGCGTGCACCGATGTGCGGGCGCGGGCCAGGCTGCCGTTCAGGCGGGTGACCTCGGCGCGCTGCTCCTTGAGCTTCTCCGCGGTCGCGTTGTACGTCTCGGTCGACTCCTCGGCCTTCCGGTACAGCTCCTGAAGGTCTGTCAGGAGCTCGGAGACCGGGCGCTCGGTGGTGCCGTCGGGCTCCGGTACGGCGTACGCCGGAGACGCCGTCGCCAGCAACGCCCCGACCGCAGCACCCGTACCGACCCACCGCAGCAGCCTGCCTGACATGCCATCACCTCCGGCGCGCGGCGGTAGGTCCGCCCCGCACCGCGAGCATCAGCCGCCCCGGCGCGGCCCGCCTCCCGAAGGTGCGCGGGCGGCGCAATGCGGTCACTCGTCCAGGGCTCCACGGCGCGCCGCCCTTGCCCCGGCGGAAACCCGACGAAGCTCAGCCCGCCTCGCCCGCGCCGCCCGGCTTCGACCACGGCCACTTCAGGCCGGACCCGGCCTTGTCGCCCTCGGGGTCGAACTCGTACTTCCAGCCCTGGTGCAGCCCAAGGCGCCGCCCCGGGGCCTTGGCCACCCGGCGGTACACGAGCACGGTCTCCGGTCCGCCCGCCTCGTCCGGCACCGGGACCCGGTACACCTTCGGGGGGTGGCCGGTCGGGCCGAGCAGGATGGGCAGTACGCGGCCGTCCAGGGGGCCACCCACGAAGGGGGTGTCTTCGCTCTTCACCCGTCCAGTGTCACAGCACCGGCGTCAGAGCAGGTGCGCCGCGTCGCTCACCACGGGAAGGACTCGCCGGGCGAGCGAGCCCGCGGGGCCGTCCGCCGTCTCCATGGCCAGCGCGCCCCGTACCGCCTCCGCGGTCTGCGGGTCGCGGCCCGCGGAGGCCACCAGGACCGCCATGAACTGCTCGACCAGCCAGTCCCGCAGCTCGTCCAGCGACGGCTGCTTCTCCTCGTCGAGCCAGATCAGGGACGCCGCCTCGACGGAGGTGATCCACATCCGCACGGTCATCCTCAGGCGCGGGCCCGTGGCGCCCACGACCTCAAGGTGGGCGAGGATGTGATCGGCGGCCGTCCTGCGCACCTCGTCCACGATGGCGGTCGTCCGCGAGGTCTCCACGACGCTGCCGCCCTGAAGGAGCGCGCTGAAGCCCGCGTCGTGCTGGTCGACGAAGGCGAGGTAGCGGTCGAGGGCGTTGGCGAGGCGCTGCGTGAGCGGGCCCTCCGGCGGCTCGGCGAAGCACTGCTCGAGCTCGTCGGCGGCGGAGCGCAGCGCGGCCTCGTACAACTGCTGCTTGCCGCCCGGGAAGTAGCGGTAGACGAGGGGGCGTGAGACTCCGGCGGCCTCCGCGACGTCGTCGAGGGAGACCTCGTCGGGCGCGCGCACCGCGAAGAGGGAGAGGGCGACCTCCTTGAGCTGCCGCTGCCGCTCTTCGACACTGAGGCGCCGGTACGCGCGGGTGGGAGCAGGCGAGGTCATGCCACGCAGCGTATCCGCCCTGTCGAACAAGCGCGCCGGAACCCTCCGTACCCTCTTCGCTACGACAGGAGTCCCGAGCCCTAGGGCCTGTCTTCAAATTCCTGTCTGCCCCGCGAGTCCGGCCGGAGCCCCGGCGCCCCGCAGCAGCGTGTCCACGACGCGGGTGGCGAGCGCATCCGTGTCGCCGCCTCCCGCGCCCTCCTTGGCTGCCTCGTGGATGAGGGCGTAGTAGACGCGCCGGGTCCAGTCGAGGTCGATGTCGGGGCGGAGCACGTCCGCCTCTTGGGCGCGGCGGAAGAGCCGGACGCAGGTGGCCCGGACCTCGGCGTGGATGCGGGCCGCCTCGGGGTGGGCGTCGTCGGCCGCGCGGTTCATGGCGAACGACCAGTCGGTCTTCACACGGAGGACGTTGGCAGTGACCTGGTAGAGGGCGACGAGTGGCGGGGCGGCGTCCGGGCGGGCGGTGTCTACGGCGTCCGCGAACTGGCGGGCGGCCCAGTCGGTTAGCTCGTCCAGGAGCGCCTCACGGGTGGCGAACCGGCGGTGGACCGTGGTTCGGGCGACGCCGGCGGCCCGGGCGAGTTGCTCCATGGTCGCCGCCGGGTTGGTGGCCAGGACGCGCTCGGCCGCTTCCAGGATCGTCTGCACGGTCCGTTCGGTGTCGGCCCGGAGGGGCCGTTTCGCCTGCTGTTCCGTCTGTTGCTTGTGCGTCGTCACACCGACATGCTACATCCGCACTCCCTCGGAGCTTCTACTTGCAACATCTCTGTTGCATGTCTTAGATTCATGGCGTCGGAGAGGTAGCAACTCCGCGCCCCGTCTGCGGGGAGAGGCGACATCAAGGAGCAGTGAGTGATGCAGCAGAGGAAGCTGGGCGGCACCGGCATATCGGTCAGCAAGTTCGCGCTGGGCACCCTGCGCCTGGGCGCGTGGGGGAACACGGATCACGACGATGCGGCCCGGCTGATCCACACGGCCCTGGACGCCGGGATCAACCTCATCGACACCGCCGACCAGTACTCGGGCGGCGAGGCCGAGGAGATCGTGGGCAAGGCAATTCGAGACCGCCGCGACGAGGTCGTGCTCGCGACGAAGGGTCACTTCCCGGTCCGCTTCAAGGACGAGGACCCCAACCGGCAGGGAAACTCCCGCCGTTGGCTCACCAAGGCCGTCGACGACAGCCTGCGCCGCCTGGGAACCGACCGCATCGACCTCTACCAGGTGCACCGCCCGGACCCGAGCACGGACATCGATGAGACGCTCTCGGTCCTGTCCGACCTGGTGCGCGCGGGCAAGATCATGGCCATCGGGACCTCGGGCTTCCCCGCCGAACAGCTCGTCGAGGCCCAGTGGACCGCCGACCGCCGGGGCCACATCCCCTTCCGCACCGAGCAGCCCCCGTACTCCGTCTTCGTGCGCGGGATCGAGGCGGACGTGCTGCCCACCGCGCAGAAGTACGGGCTCGGCGTGCTGACCTGGAGTCCGCTCAACAGCGGCTGGCTGACCGGGCGGTTCCGCCGCGGCGAGCCGATCGAGATGAACTGGTTCCGGCAGGCGGTCGCCCACAAGTTCAACCTCGACCTGCCGGGCAACCAGCGCAAACTCGACGCCGTCGAGCGCCTGTCGGCCTTGGCGGACGAGGCGGGAATCTCCCTGACGCACCTGGCGCTCGCCTTCGCGTCGACCCACCCGGGCGTCACCTCGGTGATCCTCGGCGCCCGCACGGTCGAGCAACTCACCGACCAGCTCGCCGCCGCCGAGGTCCGGCTCGACGACGAGATCCTCGACCGCATCGACGAGATCGTCGCCCCCGGCGTCATGCTCAACCCCGCGGACATCGACTACAGGCGACCGGCGCTGACCGACTCCGAGCAGCGCCGCAGGCCCGCCCGCCACCGCTGACGGCAGTCCGTTCGCGACGAGTTCCTGCGGCACACACCGGAGCAGGGCCCGTCAAATGATCTTGGTTTTTGGAACATGGCCGGGTAATGCGTCGCCATGAACTGTCTGATGAGGAATGGGAGTTCGTCCGTCCGCTGCTGCCTGAGTCCTTGCGGGGGCGGAAGCGGTTGGACGACCGAACCGTGCTCAATGGGATCGTGTGGAAGTTCCGGACGGGCACGGCCTGGCGGGATGTGCCCGGGCGGTATGGCCCATGGGCCACGCTGCACAGACGGTTTCGCCGATGGGCTCTGGACGGCACCTCCGAGCGGATGCTCGAGGCCGCCCAGGCCCGGGCGGATACGGCTGGGGAGATCGACTGGCTGGTGTCGGTCGACTCCACCGTCGTACGGGCTCGCCAGCATGCCGCCGGAGCCCGAAAAAAGGGGATCCGCAGCCCCGACCTCGGACGCTCCCGGGGCGGCCTGACCAGCAAGATCCACCTGGCCTGCGACGCCTTCGGTCGCCCACTCGCCGTCGTGGTCACGGGCGGGAACACCGACGACTGCACCCAGTTCACTACCTTGAGGGAGGTGATCCGGGTGCCTCGCCTCGGCCCGGGCCGACCCCGGGTGCGGCCCGCCCACGTGCTGGGCTACAAGGGCTACAGCTCCCGGGCGATACGGACCTGGCTGCGGCGGCGGGGTATCAGCCACACCATCCCCGAGCGCGCCGACCAGGTCCGCAACCGGCTCCGGCGCGGCAGCCGATGCGGGCGCCCCCCCCGGCCTTCGACAAGCAATTCTACAAGCGGCGCAACGTCGTGGATCGGTGCTTCAACCGCCTCAAGCAGTGGCGTGGCATCGCGACCCGCTATGACAAGACCGCCGAGTCCTACAAGGCAGCCGTCAACCTCGCCTCGCTCCTGATGTGGGCGTGACATGTGAAGACAACTCCTAGGCCAACAGCCCCGAGCTCTTCCACAGCCGCCGCCCGGCGCCCCGCAGCACCCCGATGTCGTCCAGGAAGTCCGTCAGGCGCTTGGCTCCTGTCTGCATGATCTCGCGGCGGTGGGCGCTCGCCTTGACCTGGGCCATGGCCTCCCGCCTGTCCAGGCCTACGTTTGTGTAGACCTCGGGGTTGATGAAGGCGACGGAGAAGACGCGGGCGAACTCGCCGGATGTGAGGCGGGTGAACTCCTGGGACCAGCGTGGCGCCGTCACCATCTGGCGCCGCAGCTCCTCACGGGCGTACCGCACATGGCGCGCCTCCTCCACGACGTGGATCCGCGTGACGCCCCGCACCAGGGTCTGGACGCGCTCGTCCGGGAACGTGAGGCGCTGCATCCAGTCGAGGATCTCCTCGCCGAGCAGCGTCGCCGTGAAGGAACCGGGTGTGGTCGAGATGGTCTTGAAGAGGCGGCCGAGGTTCCGGTGCACGGTGCTGACCGGGTAGTACGGGGTGTCCCCGCGGGTGATCAGGCGCGCGAACATCTTCGAGTGCCGGCACTCGTCCTCGATCTCCGTCAGCGCGTACCGCACGTGCGAGCTCGTGGCCGGCTTGTCGTAGATGTGCCGTACGAGCAGCTGCATCAGGATCAGTTCGAACCAGATGCCGAGCGATGCGAGCGCGGCGGCCTCGTGCTGGGAGAGCGCGATGCGCTGCTCCTCGCTCATCCGCTGCCACATCGGCGTGCCGTACAGGGACAGCAGCTCCGGGGGCCAGAACCACTTGCCCTCCTCGAAGGGCGCCTCCCAGTCCAGTTCCTTGTCGGGGTCGAAGGAGTGCTTGGCGGAGGAATCGAGCAGCCGCTCGGCCACCTGCTCCCGGTCCTTGAGCAGTCCCAGCGCGTCCCGCAGCCCTTCGATCGCCGCGTCCTCCGTGATGGTCGTCATGGTTCTGCCCCTGCCTCGTCGTCAGAGTTACCGGCGGTCACGAATTATGAGACTGCCTGTCAGCAAGGCCGTCAATCCCTTGCGCACGACTTGTTGACCTCGCGTCTACGAACGTGTGAGCCTGCCAATTACCAAGCAGTACAAGGCAGTCGAAAGCAGTACTACGGCAACACCAGGTGATTACGGAGAAGACCGAGGCCAATTCTTAGGAGCCGTCAGTGTCGACGCACGAGCTGTACACGCACGCCCCGGACGGGAACATCTGGCAGATACCGGCGAACGGCGCGGCCCGCTTCAGCTGGGAGTACGACGAGGGCCGCGCCCGGCTGCTCGCCCTCTACCAGAAGGGCAAGGACAAGCAGTGGGACGGCGTCAAGCGCATCGCCTGGGATCTGGAGGTCGACCCGTACGACCCCCTGGGCACCCCCGACGAGTCCATGTCGCTCTACGGGACCCGCCACTGGGCGAAGATGACCGACCGCGACAAGGGCGAGCTGCGCAAGCACTACGCCTCCTGGCAGTTCAGCCAGTTCTTGCACGGCGAGCAGGGCGCGATGGTGTGCGCGGCGCGCATCGTGGAGTCCGTCCCCGACCTGGACGCCAAGTTCTACTCGGCGACCCAGACCATGGACGAGGCGCGGCACGCGGAGGTCTACGGCCGCTTCCTGCACGACAAGATCGGCATGCTCTACCCGATCAACGACAATCTCCAGGCGCTGCTCGGCGACACCCTGCGCGACTCCCGCTGGGACATGCCCTACCTGGGCATGCAGGTACTCATCGAGGGCCTCGCGCTCGCCGCCTTCGGCATGATCCGCGACACGACGGACAAGCCGCTGCCGAAACAGATTCTCGCGTACGTCATGCAGGACGAGGCCCGGCACGTCGCCTTCGGCCGCATGGCCCTGCGCGACTACTACAAGCAGCTCTCCGACGCGGAACTGCGCGAGCGCGAGGAATTCGTCATCGAGGGCTGCTACTTGATGCGCGACCGGCTGCGCGGCGTCGAGGTCCTGGAGAACTTCGGCATCCCGAAGGCGGAGGCCGAGGAGTACACCGAGAACTCCGAGTTCCTCGCCCTCTTCCGGCAGTTGCTCTTCAGCCGCATCGTGCCGTGCGTCAAGGACATCGGCCTGTGGGGCAAGCGTCTCCAGGAGGCGTACGTCGACATGGGCGTGTTCGAGATGGGCAACGCCAACCTCGACCAGCTGATGGCCCAGGACGAGGAGATCGCCGAGAAACTGGACGCGGAGCGGTTCGCGGCGGAGGAGTGCGAGCGGGTGGCGGAGGTCGAGAACATGATCGCCTCGGGCGGCGCCCCGAACCCCTGATATCCCGAACCTCTGACATCCCGGCCGCGCACGATGGGGGTGGCAGCCCGCTCTACGAACCGTCGAGCACCGCCTCCATCACCGCCTTCGCCACCGGCGCCGCGCTCCCGCCGCCACTGATGTCGCCCCGGTCCGCCGCCGCGTCCTCGACCACCACCGCCACCGCCACCGACGGCTGTCCTTCGCCCGACTTCTGGGCCCAGGAGATGAACCAGGCGTACGGCGTACCCGAGTTGTCGATGCCGTGCTGGGCCGTGCCCGTCTTGCCGCCGACCGTCGCGCCGGGGATCGCCGCGTTGCCGCCGGTGCCCTCCTCGACCACGTCGGTCATCAGCTCCCGCATCTGCATCGCCGTGGCCGGGTTCATCGCCTGGTGGAGGGAGTTGGTGCCGGTGTTCTCCACCACGTCGCCGTCGTCGGTCGTGGTCTCGTCCACCAGGTGCGGGGACTCGACCTGACCGCCATTGGCCACCGCCGCCGACACCATCGCCATCTGCAGCGGCGTCGCCCTCGTGTCGTACTGACCGATCGAGGAGAGCGCCAGCTGTGCGTCGTCCATCGAGGTGTCGAAATTGCTCGCCGCCACCGACGACGGGACCTTCAGGCCGCTGTCGTTGAAGCCGAAGTTCCGTGCCGTGCCCAGCATGTCGCTCAGGCCGGTGTCCGCGCCCAGCTTGGCGAAGACCGTGTTGCAGGACCACTCGAAGGCGTAGCGCAGGGGTGCGTTCGTGCAGCCGTCGACCTCGTTCGTCAGCTGCGTGCTCGTGCCGGGCAGCGTGTAGGGGTTCGGTGACTTGGTGGCGGCGTCCAGGTCCGTGACCGTGCCCGCGTCGAGGGCCGCCGCGGCCGTCACCACCTTGAACGTGGAACCCGGCGGGTACGTCTGGCGGATCGCCCGGTTCAGCATCGGCTTGCTTGAGCTGCCGTTCAGCGAGGCCCAGGACCGCGCCACCGACTCACTGGTGCCTGAGAGCCGCTCGGGATCGTACGAAGGGGTGCTGACCAGGGCGAGGATCTTCCCGGTCGACGGCTCGATCGCGGCGACCGCGCCCTTCTTGCCGCCGAGCCCGGCATACGCGGCCTGCTGCGCCGACGCCTTGATGGTGGTCCGCACCTTGCCGCCCGGGTTCTGGGTGCGGCTGATGTCGTTCCACAGGGGGAGCGGGGCGAGCATCGGGTCGGTCCCGGAGAGGATGTCGTCCTCGGCGTTCTCCAGGAGGGTCGTGCCGTAGACCTGGGATGCGTAGCCGGTCACCGGGGCGTACAACGGGCCGTTCTTGTACGTCCGTTCGTAGCGCAGCTGCTCCCCGGTGTCCTTGGATCCCGTGACCGCGCGGCCGTCGACCATGATGTCGCCGCGCGGCTGGCCGAAGCGGGTGATGGCCTGGCGGCGGTTGGCCGGGTTGTCGTCGAGGCGCCCGGCCTGGACGACCTGGACGCGGGTCGCGTTCACGAGCAGGGCGATCAGGAGCAGTGCGCAGAACGCGGCGGCATGGCGGATGTACCGGGTCACGCGACCTCCTTCAGGGGCCCTGCCTTCAAGGGGCCTACGGGCTGGCCGCGCGCCGAATCGCTGATCCGGATGAGCAGCGCCACGATGATCCAGTTGGTGACGACCGACGAACCGCCCTGTGCCAGGAAGGGCATCGCCATACCGGTCAGCGGAATGAGCCCGCTCACCCCGCCCGCGATCACGAACACCTGCAGCGCGACGATCGAGGCGAGCCCCACCGCGAGCAGCCGCCCGAAGGAGTCCCGCAGGGCGAGCCCCGCGCGGTAGCCGCGTTCCACCAGAAGTGCGTAGAGCAGGAAGATCGCCGCGAGGCCCGCGAGCCCCAGCTCCTCGCCCGCCGTCGCCAGGATGAAGTCGGACTTGGCGGCGAAGCCGATGAGGATGGAGTGCCCGACCCCGAGCCCGGTCCCGAGCATCCCCCCTGCCGCGAACGCGAAGAGGGACTGGGCCAGTTGGTTGGGGCCCTCGCCCGCGTCGATGGAGGCGAAGGGGTGCAGCCAGTCCTCGACCCGGCTGTGTACGTGGGGTTCGAGCGAGCCCACCGCGAACGCGCCGACCCCGGCGAGCACCAGGCCGACCGCGATCCACCCGGTGCGCCCCGTGGCGACGTACAGCAGGACCACGAAGAGCCCGAAGAAGAGCAGCGAGGTGCCGAGGTCCCGTTCGAGGACGAGGACCCCGACGCTGAGCAGCCAGATGGCGACGATGGGCCCGAGCACGCGCCCGGTCGGCAGCTGGAGCTTGGTCAGCCGCCAGATCGTACGGCCGGTGTAGGCGAGGGCGTTGCGGTTGGCGGACAGGTAACTGGCGAAGAAGATCGCGAGCAGGATCTTCGCGAACTCGCCGGGCTGGATGGAGAATCCGCCGACCCTGATCCAGATCCGGGCGCCGTTCACGGCCGGGAAGAAGATCGGCACGATCATCAGGACGAGCGCGGCGACGACGCAGATGTACGCGTACCGCTGGAGGACTCTGTGGTCGCGCAGGAAGACCACCACGGCGATGAAGAGCGCCACACCGACGGTGGACCAGACGAGTTGCGTGGGCGCCGCCTCGTCGCCGGGGGTCTCCAGGTCGAGTCGGTAGATCAGGACGAGGCCCAGGCCGTTGAGGAGCACGGCGATCGGAAGCAGCAGTGGATCGGCGTACGGCGCGCGGAAGCGGACCGCGAGATGGGCCAGGAGCGCGAGCACGCCGAGCCCGGCGCCGTAACCGGCGGCGCCGGGCGGGACGGTGCCGTTCTTGGCGAGGCCGACGTCGCAGTAGCCGTAGACCGAGAGCAGGACGGCCATGACGGTCAGGGCGACTTCGGTGCCACGGCGCCGGGGTACGCGAACAGCGGGGACGGGCGGGGGCGCCGCTGCTGTTCCGGTCATGCTCGGAACGTAGCAAGCGATAGGCCATGATGTCCGTTTATGTCACTGTGCGCTGGTGGTGCGTCAGCACCAGCGCGGCGCGGGCCCGATGTTGGAGATGTAGTGCGCGGCGCCCCATGCCCAGGTGCCGTTGGTGAGCAGGTACCAGCGGTTGTTGCCGCTCACGTGGCTGCCGGTCGTCTTGCAGTAGATGGAGACGACCCTGCCGTACGGCACGCTGCGGACGACGCGGCTGCCCCGGGTGGGGGCGGTGCGCAGGAGCAGTCCGTTCTTGGCGGTGACGCGGCCCTTGTAGATGCGCGGGTTGCTGTTGGCGTCGTCGGCCGCGGTGGCGGCGGGGGCGGTGAGGGTCAGGGCGGCGAGCGCGCTGCCGGCGACGAGTATGCCGAGCCGGGTGCTGGTCGCGGTGGGCCGAAGGGACATCGGGGTCTCCTCTGGGAGGCGGATGCGATGCGGCCCTGAGGTTCTGAGACCTTGAGGCCCCGAGACCTTGAGGCCTTGAGGCTGTGAAAGTCGGGGCATAGGCCGCAATTCACAGTAAAATCGGCACGCTGTGCGCGCAAAAGGTCACGCGGCGTCAAACCGCCCTGAAGCTGCCCTCAAGCCGCCCCGTCGGCGCCCCTGACTTCGCTCTCCGCCGACTCGTCGTACGGCAGCGTCAGCGTCGCCACCGCCCCGCCGTCCGCCGCGTTCGTGAACGTGAGCCGCCCGCCGAGGACCGCCGTCTGGCCGAGCGCGATCGTCAGACCGAGCCCGTGCCCCCGGGACGTCCCCTCCGTGCGGAACCGCTGCGGCCCGTGTTCCACCAGGTAATCCGGGTATCCGTCGCCGTGATCGCGCACCGAGACCACGGGCCCGTCGACGGTGAGGACGACGGGCCGCCGCCCGTGCTTGTCCGCGTTGGCGATGAGATTCCCGAGCACCCGCTCCAGGCGCCGCCGGTCGGTCACCACACAGACATCGCGTACGACGACGAGCTCGGCACCTACTCCTGAACCCCGCGCCGCACGCTCGGCCAGTGGGGCGAGATGGTGGTCGTCCAGGTCGACGCGCTCGCTCTTCGCGTCGAGCCGGGAGATCTCCAGGAGGTCCTCGGTGAGGGTGCGAAGGGCGGCGACCCGGTCGAGCACCAGCTCCGTGGGACGCCCCGGCGGCAACAGCTCGGCCGCCGCGTGCAGACCGGTCAGCGGCGTGCGCAGCTCGTGCGCCACGTCAGCGGTGAAGCGCTGCTCGCTCTGGAGCTTGCCCTGCAGCGAGGACGCCATCGTGTCGAGGGCGCCCGCGACCGCCGCCACCTCGTCCTGGCGGCGCGAGAGCTCGCGGGTGCGCGGGTCGTTCACGCGGGCGTCGAGGTCGCCCGTGCTGATCCGGCGCGCCACCCTCGCCGTCTGGTGCAGGCGCCGCGTCACGCGCGTCACCGCGAACGCCCCGACCAGGAGCGTCGCCCCGATCGCGAGCGCCGATGAGCCGAGGATGGCCCGGTCGAGTCCGTCGATGGTGCGGGCGCCCTGGGAGTAGTCGACCTGGACGGCGATGGCGCGCCGGTCCGTGGTGGGCCCGGCGGCCCACATCGTCGGCCGGGACTCCTGTGTGTCGACCATCGTCCCGCGCTCCCCGCCCGCCGCGAGGTCCCGCAGCCGCGCGGGAAGGCCCGCAGGGTCGACCCCCGCGTCGGGGCCGAGGTCGTCGCCCGCCTGGTACGCGTCGGTGGCGTCGTCGAGCCGGGTGAGGGCGTGGTCGCGGGCCTGGCCCACGGTCTGGTTCGTCACCGAGACATGGACGAGCGCGCCGAGCAGCGCGGCGAGCGCGCAGCACATGACGGTGATGAAGACCGCGGCCTTCCAGGTCAGCGTCGCCGTCCAGGCGGGGAACCGAAGCCCGCGCGGCAGCCGGTGACTCATGGGCTGTCGCTCGGGGAAGTGGAGGAGGGCACGGGGCGCAGGCCGGCCGCGGGCTCGGGCTTGCGGGAGGGCTTGCTGGACGGCTTGCCCGACGGCGCGTTCGGGGAACGCACGATCTCGTCGGTCGTCGGCAGCATGGTCTTCTGGTGGGAGTCCCAGGACCAGACGGTGCGGTACTCGTACCCCGGCATGCCGGAGACCGCGCGGACGATCACCTCATGCCCGGCGAGCTCGACGCCGATCACCGCGTCCCCCATCTCCATGATCTGCGTCAGCTTCCGCTTCTCCACGGCGTAGGCGCGGATGTCGAGATTCTCGGAGTGCCCCTGGGACAGCCGGATGCCGACGATGAGGTCGTCCTTGCCGTCGCCGGTGAGGTCGCGGTAGTAGGCGTTGAGGACGGGACATTTGTCGTCGGCGGAGTGGTGGCCGGCGCTGGTGTCATGGCCGGGTCCGCACGTGGCGAGCCTCTGGGCGGTCTCTTTGTAGACCGCGTCCGAACGGCTGTACATCCCCGGATTCTTGTCGAAATCGACCTTGGCGACGGTGACCGGATCCACCTTGCGCAGGTCCCCGCCCGGTACGCCCACGCCCTTGACCGGCACGCTTTCTATCGTGCCGTAGTCCTCGGCGGGCGCCGACGGAGGCGGCAGCTTCGGCCACAGGCGCGTCGGCGCCTCGGCGGTGGGCGCCGATCCCGCGCTGCGCAGCTCGCCCGGGTCACCGCAGCCGCCGGCCAGCAGGGCCCCGGACGCGACGAGGCCCGCGGCGAGCGCGATACGGCTGCGGTGCACTGCACTCCTGCCTGCCGGTGGAGCGGCCCTGGGGCGGCTCGGCTGCGGCGCGAGGTTCGGTTGCGCCGCCGCGGGATCCGGCTGTGGAGCGGGATCAGGCTACGGCGCGAGGTCGGCGTAGAGAATGATGTTGTCGGTGCGGTGGCCGCCCTTGATCGGCCCACCGCAGGTCAGCAGGCGCAGCTCGGGTCGGTCGGCCGCCCTGTACACCTTATGGGTGGGAAAGTTCTTTTTGTTCACCTGCTCGATCTCGCGCACCTTGAACGTCGCGGTACTCCCGTCCGCCCGAGGCACCTCGATCTTGTCCCCCATTCTGACCTTTGCCACGTTCTTCATCAGCGCGGGCCCCTTCGCGGTGTCGTAGTGCGCGACCAGGACGGCCGCCCCCTTCTCGCCCGGGGTGACGCCGCCGGTCCACCAGCCCGGCTCGTCCGCCTTGTCCACGGGCGGCACATCGAGCGCACCGTCCGCGCCCACACCGAGGTCGAGCATCGACGTGGCGTCGACACCGGCCGCGGGTATCCGCAGGCCTGTGGGCCGGGACTTCTCCAGCGGGGCGTGGGGGGCGGCGGCCGGTGCGGCGGCGGCGTTGTCGACCTTGACGTCGGGCGCGGGGTCGCCGGAACCCTGGCCGCAGGCGATCAGGCCGACGCCGAGGGCGGCGGTCAGCGTGGCGGCGGCCGCGATGCGGGTGGTGGTGCGGCGGCGCTTGGCGGGGACGGGGGTGGGGGCTTCTTCGGTGGGGGTGCTCACGGGGGCGCTCCTGGGGGTGGCCTTGCGGTGCCGTGCTGCGGGGGAGGGGGAGGGGGAGGGGGAGTGGAAGGGAGGGCTCAGGCGTCGGTGCGGCCGCGACGCAGCATGGAGTACCCGAGCCCGGCCGCACCGGCCGCCGCCATGGCGCCACCGGCGGCGATGAATACGGGGTCGCCGCTGTGGAACCCCTCGATGCCCGCCTCGACGCTGCCTTTGGGCGCGACCTGGGTGACCGGCGCGATCGGAGCGACTGGAGCGACCGTCTTCGTGTCCTTCGTTCCCTTCGAGCCCTCGGCGTGCACCGGTGAGTCCGCGGCGGCGACGGCGGCGACGGCCGGCATGAGGAGCGCGCTTGTGGCGACGGCGGTCACGGCGGTGGTGCGGAGGATGGCGCGGCGGCGGTGGGTGCTCACGGGCGGTCCTAACGGCTGGCGGCCAACAGCTGACGGCGGGTGGCCGTCGGCTGGTCGCCGCAGGGGGAGCGGCGAAAGGGGCACCTCTGAAGCTAGATGTCCGCCATTGCGGCGATTCGTCGACTATGTAACAGCGGGCCATCACTGCGAAAGCGGTGCTGTCACGGATGGCTCAACTTCTTTCCGCACTTTCTTCCGCGTCGCACAGCTTCTTGCCCCAGGCATGTCCTTGCTGCTCCCATGGGCGGTGGGGTGATGGTGCATGAGCGGATTGCGCGTCATACCGGCCTGGCGGCACGGGCAGGAGCGGCTGTACGTCTGCCTCGCGGACGGCAGGAGCCTGGCGTGGTACGAGAGGCAGTCGTCCCGCGTGAATCTGCTCAGCGAAGAGCACAGGGATGCCGTCCTGCGCGCCCTGGCCCCCTTCCTGACCGGTGGTTACTCGGTCGGCCCGCCGCCCGTCCCCACCCCCGCCGAGCTGGCCCGCCTCGCCCTCCATCCGGACGACGACCTGGCCCCGAACCGCCCCGGCGAGGCCCTCCTGGTCGCCTTGGACCGTGACCCGGCCCCCGCCCGCCGATTGCGCGCCGATCCGCGGCAGCGGGCGCTCGTCGCCGAGCAGGCCATCGGCGATGTGCTCGACGGCCTCGAAGGCGCCGGCTGGCACACCCTGCACTCGGTGCCGCTGCCGGGCGGCGCCCGCATCCACCACCTCCTGATCGGCCCAGGCGGCCTGTTCAGCGTCCACACGCTCGCCGCCCGCAAGCAGCGGGTCCGCGTCGCCGATCCGATGGTGACGGTCGGCCGCGCGGACCCGCGTCCACTCGTGAGGGAGATCCGGGCCGGCGCGGACCGGGCGTCCTTCGCGCTGACGGCCGAGATCCGCCCGGTCCTCGCCCTCTCCGGGTCGACGGACCTCGACGTCGTCGCCCCGCCGCGTGAGGTGCGGATCGTGCGCGACGTGGAGGTGGCGGCCATCGCGAGCATCGGCGGCGTACTGAAACCGGCCGATGTCGAGGCGCTGCACGCGATGGCACGCGACCGGCGTACGTGGCTGCGGGTCTAGAAGTTCAGGGGGTCTAGAAGTTCAGGAGGTCAGAGGTTGTCGCCCCAGCCACCCTGGATCATGGTCTGGAACGCCCAGGCCCCGCCCCGCTTCAGCAGGATGTCGGCGTACCGCAACTGCTGTGTCTCGCCGTTCGCGGTCATCACCGAGTCGGTGAAGACCACGGCCATGGCGGGGGAGAGGAAGACGGGCGTGCGCGTGGACTCGAAGGTGATGTCCTCGCTCCCGTCGCCCATCACGTGCGTCATGGTCGCGACGAACTGCTTCCGGTCCCACTGCGCGGAGCGCCCGTCGCCCGCGGAGTCGTCGCTGACCAGGTTGAGCGGGAAGACGGCCAGGTCGGCCATGCGCTCCACGTCGCGCCGTGCGCTGTGTGCGTCGTACTCGGCGAACCAGGCGGCCAGGCTCGCGCGGTCCTCGTCGGTCGGGACGTATCCGGTCTCGGGCAGAACGGTCATGCACACTCCTGATCAAGTTTGATTAGTGCGGCTGCGTGAAGAAGATATGCTCAATTTCCGCCGTAGTCAAACTTGATTAGCCAACTTGGTTAGCCGTGACGCCGCCTGTCATGTCCGTACGGCGGCGGGCTCAGCGGAAGCGGACGACCACCGCGGTGGCGTGCCGGGTCGTGTTCTGCCGCACCTCCACCGTCACGGGCGGCTCCGTCGGCAGGGCGGCATAGGTGACCTCGCCGATCCCGATGGCGATCGCGGTCCCTTCGCCCCTGGCCTCCGGCAGCGCGGCCCCGGCCGCAGTCCGCAGCGCGGGGGCGAGCGGTGACGACACCACGGGCGTGCCGTCCCCCGGCAGGACGAGTACGAGCGCCTGCGGGCGGCCCCTGCTCCCGGTGAACCCGACCACGACCGCGTCCCGGGTGTCGCTGTGCCGCAGCTTCAGCCACGCGCGCGCCGCACCCCGGTAGGCCCCGTCGAGCCGCTTGATCACCAGCCCCTCGATGCCGGTGGCGGGCAGGGTCTCGTACCAGGTCAGGGCCGTTTCGCGGTCGGTCGTCATCGGTACGGGCTGTAGTGGCGGGCCGAGCGGTCCGAGGATGCGTACGAGGCGTGCGCGCCGTTCCTCGTAGGGCAGGGCGCGGCAGTCGTCGCCCTGATCGGCGAGCAGATCGAAGGCGGCGTACGAGGCGGGGAGCGTGCGCGCGAGGTGCGTGGCGTGCGAGCGGGTGGCGGCGGCGCGTTGCTGGACGGCGCCGAAGTCGATGCGGCCGTCGGCCCAGACGACCACCTCGCCGTCGAGCACGGTCCCCTCGGGCAGCTGCTTCGCGGCCTCGGCGAGATCGGGGAACGCGGTGGTGACGAGGCGGCCGGAGCGGGCCTGCAGCCGTACGCGATGACCGTCGGCGAAGACGAGCAGGCGGTGGCCGTCGAACTTCGGCTCGTAGGCCCAGCCGCCGCCCTGCGGCAGCGCGGTGACGGAATCGGCGAGGGCGACCCGGAGGGGCGGGGCGATCACGAACCGGCCTCGCGGGGGAGGGGGCGGGCCCGGTCCGGGTCGGTGAGCGGGCTCAGGAGATCCCCGTACTCCTTGAGGCGGGGCGCGATGTCGCCGGCCAGGAAGACGAGGTCCGCCGGGTTGCCGCATGCCTCGACCTCCTCCCAGGTCACGGGGGTCGAGACGGTCGGTTCCTCGCGGGCGCGGAGGGTGTAGGGGGTGGCGGTCGTCTTCGCGGCGGCATTCTGGCTGAAGTCGACGAAGACCTTGCCTGGGCGCAGGCTGCGCGTCATCCGGTGGACGACAAGGTCGGACAGCTCGGCCTCGGCCTCCTTGGCGAGCTCCTTTGCGTACGCGGTGACCTGCTCGGAGGGCGTCGGCTCCAGGGGGCAGAGCAGATGCAGCCCCTTGGAGCCCGAGGTCTTCGCGTGGACGCTCAGACCGTCGGCCTGGAGGCGCTCGCGCAGCCAGAGGCCTGCCCGGCAGCACTCGACGATGGTGGCGGGATCGCCGGGGTCCAGGTCGAGGACGAGCCGGTCGGCCATGGCGGGCGCGTCGGCCTGCCACTGGGGCGTGTGGAACTCGGTCACGAGATTGGCGGCCCACATCAGGCTGGCGAGATCATCCACGACGACTTGCCGGGCGGTCCCCTCCGAGCGCGAGCGCGGTACGTCGGCGGTGTGCACCCAGGTGGGGGTGCCGGGCGGCACGTTCTTGGCGAAGAAGTGCTGGCCGTCCGGCCCGTCAGGGAAGCGGAGGAAGGAGAGGGGCCGGTTACGGAGATGGGTGAGGAGAGCCCCGGCCGTACTGGCGTAGTAGTGCAGCATCTCGCCCTTGGTGAAGCCGGACGCGCTGTACAGAACCTTGTCGAGATTGCTGAGGGCCAGCCGCCGCCCCTCCACCTCGGTGATCGGCGTCATACGATGAGAATCCCACGAATGGTGATGAACCACCCGAATTTCGACACTCGGCTGCTGCTGAGAGGTGCCTGACGTGCGATCCATATGGAACGGTGCGATCTCCTTCGGCTTGGTCAGCATCCCGATCAAGCTCGTGAACGCCACCGAGAACCACTCGGTCTCCTTCCGGCAGATCCATACGGAGGACGGGGGCCGGATCCGCTACCGCAAGGTGTGCGAGCTGGAGGAGCGGGAGGTGACGTCCGCCGAGATCGGCAAGGGGTACGAGGACGCGGACGGCTCGATCATCCCGATCACGGACGAGGATCTGGCGGCCCTGCCGATTCCGACGGCCAAGACGATCGAGATCGTCGCCTTCGTGCCGGCGGACCGGATCGATCCGATGCAGATGGACACGGCGTACTACTTGGCGGCCAACGGGGTGCCCGCGACGAAGCCGTACACGCTGCTGCGGGAGGCGCTGAAGCGGAGCGAGAAGGTGGCGGTCGCCAGGTTTGCGCTGCGGGGGCGGGAGCGTCTCGGGATGCTGCGGGTGGTGGACGACGTGATCGCGATGCACGGGCTGCTGTGGCCGGACGAGATCCGTACGTCGGAGGGGGTGGCCCCGGATTCCCAGGTCAAGGTGCGGGACGCGGAGCTGGACCTGGCGGACGCGCTGATGGACACGCTGGGGGAAGTCGAACTGTCCTCCCTCCACGACGACTACCGCACGGCGGTGGAGGAACTCGTCACCGCCAAGGCCGAAGGCACGGGCCCGGCGGAGCCGCCCGGGGAGGCGGCGGAGGGGGACGGGGGCAAGGTGATCGACCTGATGGCCGCGCTGGAGAGCAGCGTTCGCGCGGCGAGGACGGGCCGGAGCGAGGGGAAGTCGGCGGAGGTGACGCCGCTGGCGAGGAGCGCGCGGAAACGGGCTCCGGCGACGACGCCGAAGGAGGTAGGGGGCAAGAAGTCGACGGCGAAGAAGACGGCGTCGTCAAAGAAGGCGGAGCCGAAGAAGTCGACGTCGAAGGCGGCCACGAAAAAGACGACGGCGAAGAAGCCCCCAACAAAGAAGACACCCACGAAGAAGCGTGCATCGTCGGCGTAGAACGCCCCTCCACTACACAGGCCCCCCACCACTCACTCCGCCCTCGCGCGTGCTCCCGCCCCACCCCGCCCGCGCCAGCCACCCACCCACCCTGATGACACGGGGCAATCGGGTGGGTGGGTGGGAAAAGCTTGTTCGTTGGGGCCGAAGATGCGGGGTGAACGGGCGGGTGGGTGGGAGAGGCCTGTTAGGGGCCGGAAATACCCCGCGTGGCGCCCCCAGGCTCGCCCCAGCGCCCGTACCCGGCGAACCTTGAGAAATGACTCAGGACAAGAACAGGGACAGCAACTACCGCCCCGTGGTCTTCCGGGACCGCTCAGCGGGCTACGCCTTCCTCACCCGCTCCACCGCAGAGAGCGACCAGACCATCGAGTGGGACGACGGCGAGACGTACCCGCTGGTGGAGGTCGAGATCTCCTCCGAGAGCCACCCCTTCTACACGGGCAGGGCCCGAGTGGTGGACTCCGAGGGCCAGGTGGCCAAGTTCGAACGCCGCTTCGGCGATCAGGCACCCCCGGCCACACCGGAGTGACCAGCCGCTGCCCCTCACCCCGCCCGCGCCACGCCGCGTAACCCGCAGGAGTGGCAGGAGGACCACGGCGCCCCGACGATGTCCGTAGAACCTTGATCACGAACGCCGAACGAGCACGACGAACGAGCACGAAGAGCGAAGAACGACGGACGAGCTTGATCACGAGAAGGCGGCGGGCATGACCGACGGCACGATCGATCTCCAGGCGCTGGCGGCCGAGGCGTACATCTACGGCTACCCGCTGGTGCTCAACCTCGACGAAGTCGACCGCTTCTCCCGCAAGGGCATGGGCTCGCTGGCCCCCGCGCCGTTCAACGAGTTCAGCCACGCAGAGAGACTCGCGGGGCCCGACACCCCCTCCGCGGACGCCAACCACGACACCGTCTACTCGGTGGCGCAGCTCGATCTGTCCGGCGGCGCCCTGCTCCTGACCGTGCCGGACACCGACGGCCGCTACTACGTCCTGCAGTTCGTGGACGCGTGGACCAACAACTTCGCGTACGTGGGCCGCCGCGCCACCGGCACGGGCGCCGCCAGCTACCTCCTCACGCCGCCCGGCTGGGACGAGGAGGTCCCGCTGGGCGCCACCCGCATCCCCGTGCCGACCGAGGTGGCGACGATCGTCGGACGGTGGGCCTGCGCGGGACCGGACGACGTGGCGGCGGTGCAAGCCCTCCAGGAGGACACCCACCTGGAGCCGTACTGGACGGCTTCCGGAGAGCCCCGCGGCCTGCCGACCCACACGTACATCTCCGACGACGAACCGGAACTGCTCTTCTACGAGAAGCTACGGATCAGGATGGCGTCCTTCCCGCCCGCTCCGGCGGACCTGACGTACCAACAGCGGTTCGCCCGACTGGGCCTGTTGGACACGCAGAGTCCCTACACGCATCCTGAGCCGGACCTCGCCGAAGCACTGCGCGCGGGATACGCGGCAGGCAAGGAGAAGGTCGAACAAGCATCGAGTCACGAGGGCAATAGCGAGGGCCATCGCGAGGGCGATGAGGAGCAGAACGGCTGGCAGCTGAGCTACCACGCCTTCGACTACAACATCGATCACTTCGAGGTGGGCACACTCAAGGACCCCCAATGGGTCTGCGCCGACCGGGAGTTGGGCCGCATGCTGCGCGCCACGTCGGCCCACACCGCGCTCTGGGGCAAGCACGGCTACGAAGCGGCGTACGCGATGGCGTGGCACGACAGCGACGGCAGCCCCCTGGAGGGCGAGCAGTCCTACACCCTGCGCTTCGAGAAGCCGCCGCCCGTGGACGCGTTCTGGTCGGTCACGGTGTACGACCTGCCGGACCGGCACCTGGTCGCCAACCCCATCGACCGCTACTCGATCGGCGACCGCACCCCGGGCCTGAGCTACGACGACGACGGCTCCCTCACCCTCCGCCTCCAGCCGCAACGCCCCGCCGACCCCGCCGACGACAAGACGGCCGCGAACTGGCTGCCCACCCCCGACGGCCGCTTCCGCCCGGTCCTGCGGATGTACACGCCCCGCGCCGCGATCTTCGACGGAACATACGAGCTGCCGCCGATCCGCCGGAGCTAGGGCCGTCCAGTACGAGCCCAGGCCGCCCCCCACTGGGCGAGGTTGCGCCGCTCCAGCCTGCGGTGGGTATAGGCGTACGCGGCGGTGCCCATGATGGGGACGGCGATGGCGGCCAGGACGACGTAGCCCTTGGTGTGGTCGCGGACCTCGTCCTCGGTCAGGGGCGGGTCGGTGAGTTCTCCCTCGTCGCTGACCCATACGGGGATGGTGTTCCCGGCAGGCAGGGCGGGTTCGACGTCCGCTTCCGCGGTGCGGATCTGTCCGTGGCGGTCGGTGAAGCGGACGGTGGCCGGGTACCGGGCCTTCTGCACCTCTGCCGACCAGGGCTTGGGGTGGCGGGGCGCGTCGTGGACGAGGACGGCGTCGGTGCGGTGCCGGGTGTCGGCCTGCTGCCGGGCGGTCTGTTCGGTGTGGCGGCGGGCCGCGTCGCCGACCAGGACGACGGCGGCCGGGGTGGCGGTCAGGACGGCCAGGAACAGGCCGACTGCGATCCACGCCTGTACGAGGTCGGTACGGCGGCGCAGAGGGTTGCGACGCCAGCGCCACAACAGGGTGTGCGGTGTGCGCGGGGGCTGTTCGGGGGGCGGTTGTGCCGGGGGTACGGGGCCGGCCACGGGGGTCTCTCCTTGAGCGCTGGTGATGGAGCGGAGGCGCGCCTATGAGGCGGGGCCTATTGGGGGTGCGCGGTGCCTCCGCCGGCGGAGGGATGGGCGCGCGCCGCCCGGAGAAGCTTCGCGGCACCGCGCACCGCTGCGGTGTGCGGTGCGGGCACGGGCAGGACGGGAGCGTGCAGTTGTCCGGCGAGGCCGCAGCTGACGTCGGGGAGCAGGGCGCCGCCACCGGCGAGCAGCGCGCCCCGCCGGACGGCTTCGAGGGTCCGGGATGTGCGGTCCTGTTCGAGCATCGCGGTCACCATCGCGACGACGCAGTCGATGATCCGGGAGGGTGGGGACGAGGCCATGGGCGGGGAAGAGGCCACACCGTCCACGTCGCTCGTTCCCAGGGCGGTATGGCGGGCATCGACCACCGCGCCGTCAACGAGGAGCGCGACCTCGCTGAGGTGAGCACCGATGTCCACGACGAGCAGGGGACGGGTCAGATCGGCGTCCGCGGCCGAGGCCACGGCTCGCGCGGTGGGGATGGTCAGAACGCTGCGCGGACGCAAGACCTCGACGGCGACGCGGGCTTCGGCACGGTAGGCGACTCCGCCGAGTACGGGTGCGGTCAGGATGAGCAGGGGCCGGCTGAAGCGGGGCAGCCGATGACCGAGCAGCCGGTCGAGCATGCGGGCGGTGCCGGGGGTGTCGACGATGGCACCGCGCCGGATGGGGTACACGGCACCGCCGCCATGGAAAGTCACCGTGGGAACGTCGAGGATCATCCGGCGTCCTGACGTCCAGGCACGGGTCCGCGCGCTGCCCAGGTCGAGGGCGATGCCGGTCATCGGGCGACCCCTTGGACCTGCTGGCAGCGGGCGCAGAAGCCGGCCTGCGGCACGATCATCAGGCGCTCGCGGGCAATGGGCCACAGACACAGGTGGCAGGCGCCGTAGTCGCCGCGGTCCATGCGCCCCAACGCGGCTTCGACGTCGGCGAGGACCATGCGGGCGGAGGCGGCCAGCTTGACGCGGACCTCGGTCCTGGCGGCGCTCTGCCGGTCGAGGAGCGTGTCCGCGCGGGTCATCGCGGAGGCGGAGAGCTGCTGCAACTGGTCCCGGCGGAACAGGAGCTGCTCGTGCAGGTTCTCGCGCAGCGCGGCGAGGTCGTCGGCCGACAGGTCGATGATCTGGTGGTTCATCACTTCACCCCTCGGGCAGGGCGTGCGGTGGTCAGCCGGTCTTGCGCTGGCAGGGAACACAGAACTGCGTGTACGGCAGGATCTCCAGGCGCTCGACAGGGATGGACTTGGAGCAGCCCGGGCAGGTCCCGTAGCTGCCGTCCTGGACGCGTACGAGAGCGGCCTCGACCTCTCGGAGTACCCGCTCGATGGTGTCCCTCTGCGCTGCCATCACCTGCGCCTCATCCGCCTCCTCCACCGCCTGTGCCTCCCGCCCGGCATCGCCGATGGCCTGGAGCTGCGCAAGACGGGAGGCACGTTCGTGTTCCAGGCGCCGACGGGCCTCGCGCGGGGTCACACGCTCGGGGCGGGCCTCGACCGGGGGAGTGCGGGTGTCGAGCGACATGGCGGATCCTTCCTTCGACAGGCTTTCAACGGGCTTCCAACAGGCTTTCGCTCCCACGGTCGCCGGTACGCCGCGCAAAACCCATCGGGCGCGATACCCATCTCCGGCGTCCCCAGGACCCCATGGCGGCGTGGGCGGGCCGAGGTCGGAAAATGGGCATTGGGCCCCATCGACGGACGGAAGGGAAACGGGCAGTCTTGACGGTGAACCGGTCAAGATCAGGTGAACCGGTCAAGATCACGCGCGTACGAGAGCACACGCACACCTGCAAGCCCGCACCTGCAAGCGCGCACAAGAAAGGCGCCACCCCGTTGTCCCTGTTCTGGCGGATCTTCGCGCTCAACGCGGTAGTGCTGGGAAGTGCCACCGCGCTGCTGTTGTGGGCGCCGGTGACCGTCTCCGTGCCGGTGGTGCTTACCGAGGCGGTCATCCTCGTGGTCGGCATGGCAGTCATGCTGGTCGCCAACGCGGCCCTGCTACGGATCGGCCTCGCCCCGCTGGACCGGCTCACCCGGCTGATGACCACCGTCGACCTGCTGCGCCCCGGACACCGACTGCCGGAACAGGGCCGCGGCGAGACCGCCGAGCTGATCCGCACCTTCAACGCCATGCTGGAACGGCTTGAGCAGGAACGTGCCGCCAGCAGCGCCCGCGTACTCCTGGCGCAGGAATCCGAACGGCGCCGCATCGCCCAGGAACTCCACGACGAGGTCGGCCAGACCATGACCGCGGTCCTGCTCGCCCTGAAGAGGGCGTCGGACGAGGCGGACGAACCCCTGCGCGGTGAGCTCCAGCAGGCGCAGGAGATCACCCGGGGGAGCCTGGACGAAGTACGCCGTCTGGTGCGCAGACTGCGGCCCGGCGTCCTTGACGACCTCGGTCTGATCAGCGCCCTGACCTCCCTGACCACCGAGTTCGCCACGCACGCCGGACTACGGGTGGTACGCCGTTACGACGCGGACCTGCCGCCGCTCGACGAGCAGGCGGAACTCGTCGTCTACCGGGTGGCGCAGGAGGCCCTGACCAACGCGGCCCGCCACGCCGAGGCAGGCAAGGTCGAGCTCAGCCTCTGCCGCACCGACGGCGCAGTCGCGCTGACCGTCGCGGACGACGGCCGCGGGACCGGGGTCGCCCACGAGGGGGCGGGAATCCGCGGGATGCGCGAACGGGCTCTGTTCATCGGGGCAACGCTGGACGTCACGTCAGAGCCGCGGACCGGTACGCAGGTCCGGCTCACGATCCCGCTCCCTGCCCCCGCCCCTGACCCCATCGCCCTCACCTCCACCGCCACCCCCACCCCCACGGCCGGGAAGCACTGATGAGTACAGCCGCCGACACGTCGAAGTCGAACACGTCGAAGTCGAACAAGACCCGCATCCTCCTCGCCGACGACCACGCGCTGGTACGTCGCGGAGTGCGGCTCATCCTCGACGGTGAGCGGGACCTGGAGGTCGTCGCCGAGGCGGGGGACGGAGCGGAGGCCGTCGCCCTGGCCCGCACGCACGAGGTCGACCTGGCCGTCCTGGACATCGCGATGCCCCGGATGACCGGCCTGCAGGCCGCACGCGAACTTGCCGCGCTGAAGCCCGGCGTACGCGTGCTGATGCTGACGATGCACGACAACGAGCAGTACTTCTTCCAGGCGCTGAAGGCCGGCGCCAGCGGATACGTACTCAAGTCGGTGGCCGACCGAGACCTGGTGGCCGCCTGCAGGGCAGCGATGCGGGACGAGCCGTTCCTGTACCCGGGAGCGGTCACGGCCCTCATCCGCAACTACCTCGACCGCGTCCGCCACGGCGAGGAGCCACCGGACCAGGTCCTTACGGCGCGCGAGGAGGAGGTCCTCAAGCTCGTGGCGGAGGGCCACTCCTCCAAGGAGATCGCCGAGATGCTCTTCATCAGCATCAAGACGGTCCACAGGCACCGGGCGAACCTGCTGCACAAACTGGGCCTGCGCAACCGCCTTGAGCTCACGCGCTACGCGATCCGGGCGGGCCTGATCGAACCCTGAGAACCCTGACTGGGGGCGGACCCCGCCCGGATCCCGGCGCTCAGCCGTTGTACGGGGCCGCCACGTCCAGGACCCAGGTCACGCCGAAGGGGTCGGTGAGCATGCCGTACAGAGGTGCCCACTGCGACGCTTCCAGGGGCTGCGCCACGGCCGAACCCTCTCCCGCTTCCAGCTTCTGCCAGAGGGCACTGATCTCGTCCGTGTCGTCACCGCGCACCGAGACGAAGAAGGGGTTGCTGCCCTGGTCCCAGGGCAGCTGGGAGGGCACGTCGTAGGCCATGACATGGAAGCCGTTGTCGCCAACGACCTCGCCCCACACCACCCAGTCAGCCTCGTTCTCGTTCCGGATGTTGCCCATGTCCTTGTACGTGACGGCGGTGATGCGTCCGCCGAAGACGGACTGGTAGTAGTCAAGGGCCGCTCGTGCGTCGCCCCGGAAGTTCAGGTGGGTGGTGGTCGTGACGGACATGGCCTACTCCTTGTGTGCGGTCTGGTAGATCGGGATCGGGATCGGGATCCGGATCTGGATCTGAATCTGAAACCCACCGTTCCAGGGGTAGCGGACAGGTTGTGTCCTGTACTTCGGGCAGAGTGATGGGCATGCAGAAGACGTCATCGCGACTGCTCGCACTGCTCTCCCTGCTCCAGGCGCATCGCGACTGGTCGGGTGACGACCTGGCCGAGCGGCTCGACATCACCCCGCGCACGGTGCGCCGGGACATCGACCGCCTACGGGAACTCGGCTACCCGATCCGCGCTTTCAAGGGCCCCTTCGGCGGCTACCGCCTGGATGCCGGCTCGCAACTGCCCCCGCTGCTGTTCGACGACGGCCAAGCCGTGGCCCTGGCCCTCGCACTGCAGTCCGTGGCCACCAACAGCACGATCGGCGAAGACGCCGTACGGGCCCTGTCCACGGTTCGCCAGGTCATGCCGCCCCGTCTGAGCCGGCGCATCGACATGCTGCAGGTAACGGCGGTCCAGCCACCCGAGGCCACCGGCAACGCATCCCAGGCGGGCACGCAGCTCCTGATGGAACTGAGCCGAGCGATCCACGCGCACGAGGAACTGCGCTTCGACTACGGCGACTTGGCCGAGGCACCCACCGCCGCCACCCCCGCCGAGCACCCCCGCAGGACGCACCCCCACCACCTCATCACTTGGCGCGGCCACTGGTACCTGCTCGCCTGGGACCTGGACCGCGACGACTGGCGCACCTTCCGCGCCGACCACATACGACCCCGCACCCCCACGGGCCCGCGCTTCACCCCACGCGACCTCCCCGGCGACGACGTAGCCGCGTTCGTCACCGGCCGCTTCCGTGGAACTGACGGCGCCACGGCCGACTGGCCCTGCCGAGGCGAAGTCCTCCTCAACCTCCCGGCGCAGGCTGTGGCCCCCTTCGTACAGGACGGAATCGTCGAGGAACTCACCCCCGACCGCTGCCGCCTCACCCTCGGCTCATGGTCATGGACAGGCCTCGCCGCAACCATCGGCCGCTTCGACACCGACATCCAGGTCATCGGCCCACCACAACTGACGACCGCGTTCGCCGAACTCGCCGAGCGCTACGCCAGGGCCGCGAGTCTCTCCTGACCGCACCTCAAGGCGCCCGCCTGTCCCGCCGCTTCACCACCCACCAGCTCAACGCCTGGGGAATCCCGTCCGACACCCCACTCAGGCAAAGTCGCAGCTCACACCTCTATACATGCCGTGTATAGGCGTTGTGTATAGTCTCGCGCATGACTTCTGCGTACCTCTTGCCGATGAAGACGGCGGCAGCGCTTTTCCCGCTCCTCGCGCTGGTGCTGTTCCTCCCGACGGCGGTCGTCCTGTACCGCCGCCACGGCACCATGTCGCAGTGGCGCGCCCTGTCGCTCCTCGGCTTCCTCTACTACGCGATCACGGCCCTGTGCATGACGCTCGTCCCGCTGCCCAAGCGGACAGCGGACATGTGCAAAGCGTTCGCGGCGGTCGCCCACCCGCAGTGGATACCGGGCAACACCTTCAGCGACATCTGGAAGGAGGCGCACCACAAGGTCACGCTGAACGCGCTGGTGTTCCAGAACCCCGCGGTCAGCGGTGCGGTCCTGAACCTGGCCCTGCTGCTCCCGCTGGGCGTCTTCGTCCGCTGTCACCTGCGGCGCGGCTTCGCCGCTGCGGCCGTCGCGGGCTTCGGCGCCTCGCTGTTCTTCGAGGTCACGCAGGGCACCGCGCTGTGGGGCACCTACCCGTGCCCGTACCGTCTGTTCGACGTCGACGACCTGCTGCTCAACACCGCGGGAGCGCTGCTCGGCTGGTACGTGGCCGGGCCGCTGGCCCGACTGCTCCCGACGCGGGAGAAGCTGGACGACGCGACGCCGGTCCGACAGTCCGTCACCCCCGGACGGCGCCTGGTGGCACTCCTTGTCGACCTGACCGGAGTCTCGGCCGTCACCGTCCTCGTGGTCCTGGCCACGGCGGAAGACGTGTACAGCGCATCCCATCCCATACCTCAGGTGATGGTCGCGGTCTTCGCCGTGTGGTTCGTCGTACTGCCCTGGCTGACGAGGACGACCCCGGGCAAGCGGCTTCTCCTGCTGAAGCTGGCGTCGGCCGAAGGCGACGGGCGGCCGGCGCTGTGGCGGATCGGAGTCCGCGCGTCGCTCCTTGGCGTGGTGACCCTCCCGCTGATGGCGACCCTCGTGGCCGCCTCGATGGTTCTGCTGTACGGGCCGTCGTGGGTGGTGCGCCGCGTCCGGGACGCTTCGGCGGCGGACGTGCAGGCGATCCAGTGGGAGCTGATCGACCACTTTCCGCAGGTGCTGCTGATCGTTCTCGTCGTGGTCCTGCTCGGCGGGTACGTGCTGATGACCCGGAGGCGGAGGCCGGACCTCTGGCCCCACGAGCGGGCGTCCGGGGTGCACACGGTGGCGCTGGCGCACACGCGCGCCGACACCGGTTCCCACGTCGAGCACGCGGACGCTCCGTAGGCCCCGGGACCCGTCGCGATCAGTGCGCGACAACGACAAAGAGCGGGACCCAGTGAGACTGGTTCCCGCTCTTCATGCTTGGCACTTGCGCCGATCAACCGCATCATCGTGCTGGTTGAGACGAAGTGCCCCCGGCAGGATTCGAACCTGCGCACCCGGCTCCGGAGGCCGATGCTCTATCCCCTGAGCTACGGGGGCGTGTCAGCGCTGCTTGCGCGGCGACGTGTAGAACCCTACCAGCTCCTAACGGCTCCCCATGAACAGGGATTTCCGCACCTCGGCGGCCGTCATGACCGCCGCTTCCGCACCCTGCGTCCCAGAGGTCGCCCTCGGCTCCGCCGCCCGCTACCCCGCAAGGTGCGGAAGTAGGGAAAACCCGGACGCGGCGGCGGGCGCGGACCTACTCTCGAGTTGTGTCAGGCGTGTCCGGCCGCGTGCTTGTTGTGGACGACAACAAGGTCATCCGGCAACTGATCAGGGTCAACCTCGAGCTGGAGGGCTTCGAGGTCGTGACCGCGGCTGATGGTGCCGAGTGCCTGGATGTGGTGAACCAGGTCAGACCTGATGTCGTCACCCTCGATGTCGTGATGCCCCGCCTTGACGGGCTGCGCGCCGCCGCTCGGCTGCGCTCCGATCCGCGGACCCGAAATCTGCCCATCGTCATTGTCAGTGCCTGCACTCAGTACGAGGTGGAGAGCGGGCTTGAAGTCGGCGTGGACGCGTTTCTCGCCAAGCCCTTTGAACCCTCCGAACTGCTCGGGATAGTACGGCAGTTGATGGAGCACGGGGGTGGTGGTGCCGGGGGCGGGCGTGGTGCCCTCGGCAGTGACTGCGGGGCCGCCGGAGAAGCCGAGCGCGCCGGTCGCTCCGGCGGCTGATCCGACGGCTGGCCCAGCCGTCGCGGCGGGTACGCGGCAGTAACTGACAGGCGCTGGTGCGGACGCCGCTCACCCCGCCGCCCGGTCGCCGCTCGCCCCGCCACCGGACGCCGCTCACCCCACCGGCAGGTGCCCGCGCAGGCCCCTCCCCGTCCACATCCCGGACCATCCGGGAAACCAGGTCGCGTGCCCACCCCCCTCCTCCCATACGCTTGACCCGTGACCCCCGTCGAGCTCTCCCGCACCGTGCTGCGCGCCATGCGCCGTGCCGTCGACGACGGCGAGCTCAGTGCCCTTGGTGACGTGAGTGACGTGGACATGACCCGGCGCGTCGTTGTCGAGCGGCCACGGCCCGGCGGGGCCGGGGACTACGCCACCAACGTCGCCCTGCAGGTCGCCCGTGCCGCAGGGCAGACGCCCCGCCAGGTCGCCGAAGTGCTGTCCCCGCGGCTCGCCCGGGAGCCCGGCATCGCCGCCATCGACATCACCGGGCCCGGCTTCCTCAACATCACCCTCGACCGGGGCGGCGACAGGAGCGATGAGGGTGGTCCCTCCGCCGCCCTCGTCCGCGACGTCCTCACCCGCGGCGCCCACTACGGCCACGCTCAGCCAGGCACCGCCAGTACCGCCAGCACCGGCGACAGCGAAGCCCTCACCCTCCACTTCCCCCGCGAAGTCCGCGCCGCCGTCCTCGCCGACTCCCTCCGCCGCATCCTCATCTCCCAGGGCGCCCTCGCACAGGACGTACGGAACACCTGCGACGAGGCCCCCGACACCCGCTGGGACACCCTCGGCGTCCACGTGGACGGACATGGACGGCCCCCCGCCTCCATCAACACCCTCCGCCCCGTCCCCGCCCCGGCCGACCCCACCTTCCTCGGCCGCGACGCCGCCCGCTGGGCCCTGCTGCACCCGGCCGCCCACGACCGGCCCCGCATCAGCGACGAGCACCTGCTCCAGCGCGCGAGCAACCCCCTCTTCCGCGTGCGGTACGCCCACTCCCGCACCCGCGCCCTCACCCGTAACGCCGCTGCCCTCGGCTTCGCCGGCGCCCCCGGGGACGTAGAAGAAATAGCGGCGCGGGACCTGCTGGACGCAATCGCCGCGTATCCGCGACAGCTCGCCGCCGCCGCCCGCCACCGTGCCCCCGACCGCCTGGCCCGGCAGCTCGTCGTCATCGCCGATGCCTTCCTGGCCTTCCAGCCGACCGTCCTTCCGCTGGGTGACGAGAAACCCTTGGCCGCCCACCGTGCCCGGCTCGCGCTCGCCGAAGCCGCCGGGACGGTGCTCGCAGGCGGCCTGTCCCTGCTCGGCATCAGCGCCCCTGACTACTTGTGACCACGTGAAGACGTGAAGACAGACGTGAGAGAGACGACCGCGACATGAGCCGTTCCGCACACCCCGCCGGGCCCCGCCACGCCGACGTACTGCCCGAAGGGCACTACACCGCCCCGGCCGCCGATCTGAACTCCCTCGACCCCAAGGTCTGGGCGCAGACCGTCGATCGCTCCGCGGACGGTGTCGTCACCGTCGGCGGGATCGAAGTGACCCGGCTCGCCGAGGAGTTCGGCACCCCCGCCTACTTCCTCGACGAGGCCGACTTCCGCGCCCGCTGCCACGCCTGGCGCGGCGCCTTCGGCTCCGACGCCGACGTGTTCTACGCGGGCAAGGCCTTCCTCTCGCGTGCCGTCGTCCGGTGGCTGCACGAGGAAGGGCTCAACCTCGACGTGTGCAGCGGTGGCGAGCTCGCCACCGCTCTCGACGCCGGTATGCCCGCCGACCGCATCGCGTTCCACGGCAACAACAAGACCGAGGACGAGATCGAGCGGGCGATCGGAGCCGGCGTCGGGCGCATCGTGCTCGACTCCTTCCAGGAGATCGTGCGCGTCGCGCACATCGCGGACCGGCTCGGTGTCCGTCAGCGCGTGCAGATCCGCGTGACCGTCGGCGTCGAGGCCCACACCCACGAGTTCATCGCCACCGCCCACGAGGACCAGAAGTTCGGCATCGCCCTCGCCGGGGGACAGGCCGCCGAGGCCGTGCGCCGGGCCCTGCAACTGGACGGCCTTGAGCTCACCGGAGTGCACTCGCACATCGGGTCGCAGATCTTCGACATGGCCGGGTTCGAGGTCTCGGCGCGGCGCGTGGTGCAGCTGCTCGCCGAGGTCCGTGACGAGCACGGCGTCGAGCTTCCCGAGATCGACCTCGGCGGCGGGCTCGGCATCGCCTACACCTCCGACGACGACCCCCGCGAGCCGCACGAGATCGCCAAGGCGCTCGGCGAGATCGTGACGCGGGAGTGCGAGGCCGCCAATCTGCGCACTCCCCGTATCTCCGTCGAGCCGGGGCGCGCCATCGTCGGGCCCACCGCCTTCACCCTCTATGAGGTCGGCACCGTCAAGCCGCTCGAAGGACTGCGTACGTACGTCTCTGTCGACGGCGGCATGTCCGACAACATCCGTACCGCGCTCTACGACGCCGAGTACAGCGTCGCGCTCGTCTCGCGGACGTCCGACGCCGAGCCCATGCTCGTCCGCGTCGTCGGCAAGCACTGCGAGAGCGGGGACATCGTGGTGAAGGACGCGTTCCTTCCGGCCGACCTCGCTCCCGGCGATCTGATCGCCGTGCCCGCGACCGGCGCGTACTGCCGCTCCATGGCGAGCAACTACAACCACGCCCTTCGTCCGCCGGTCGTGGCCGTGCGGAACGGTGAGGCGCGGGTCATCGTCCGGCGCGAGACGGAGGAAGATCTCCTGCGTCTCGATGTCGGCTGAGGAAAAATCGGCCGAGAATCAGCGAGCAGCCAAGTATCGGCCAGTGAAATGTATGTCTCACGATCCGGACCGTGGATAGAAACTGGGATCCGGTGGGTGAGACTGGTCCCACTGTAGATGTATGAGAAGTGAGGTCGGATGATGCGTACGCGTCCGCTGAAGGTGGCGCTGCTGGGCTGTGGGGTTGTCGGCTCAGAGGTGGCGCGCATCATGACGACGCACGCCGACGACCTCACGGCCCGGATCGGTGCCCCGGTGGAGCTCGCCGGTGTCGCCGTCCGCCGTCCGTCGAAGGTGCGCGAGGGGATCGACCCTTCCCTCGTCACCACCGACGCCACCGCGCTGGTCAAACGCGGTGACATTGACGTCGTCGTCGAGGTCATCGGGGGGATCGAGCCCGCCAAGGGCCTCATCACCACCGCCTTCGAGCACGGTGCGTCCGTGGTCTCCGCGAACAAGGCGCTCATCGCCCAGGACGGCGCGGCGCTGCACGCCGCCGCCGAGGAGCACGGCCGGGATCTTTATTACGAGGCTGCTGTCGCCGGTGCCATTCCGCTGATCCGGCCGCTGCGCGAGTCCCTCGTCGGCGACAAGGTCAACCGGGTTCTGGGGATCGTCAACGGGACCACCAACTACATCCTCGATGCCATGGACACCACCGGTGCCGGGTATCAGGAAGCCCTCGACGAGGCCACCGCTCTCGGGTATGCCGAGGCCGACCCGACCGCCGACGTCGAAGGCTTCGACGCCGCCGCCAAGGCCGCCATCCTCGCCGGTATCGCGTTCCACACGCGCGTGCGTCTCGACGACGTGTACCGCGAGGGCATGACCGAGGTGACCGGCGCCGACTTCGCGTCCGCGAAGCGCATGGGCTGCACCATCAAGCTGCTCGCCATCTGTGAGCGGGCCGCCGACGGCGGGTCCGTCACCGCGCGCGTGCACCCCGCGATGATTCCGCTCAGCCATCCGCTCGCGTCGGTCCGCGAGGCGTACAACGCCGTGTTCGTCGAGGCCGAGGCCGCCGGACAGCTCATGTTCTACGGTCCCGGCGCGGGCGGCGCTCCCACCGCGTCGGCCGTTCTCGGCGACCTCGTCGCCGTCTGCCGGAACAAGCTCGGCGAAACCACCGGGCCCGGCGAATCCGCGTACACCCAGCTGCCCGTGAACTCCATGGGCGCGGTCGTCACGCGCTACCACATCAGCCTCGACGTAGCCGACAAGCCGGGTGTACTCGCCCAGGTCGCGACGGTCTTCGCCGAGCACGGCGTATCGATCGATACGGTCCGTCAGACGGGCAAGGACGGCGAGGCCTCCCTCGTCGTCGTCACCCACCGCGCGCCCGACGCCGCCCTCACCGGCACCGTCGAGGCGCTGCGGAATCTCGACACCGTGCGTGGTGTCGCCAGCATCATGCGGGTTGAAGGGGAGTAGTCAGCAATGACCCACCAATGGCGCGGAATCATCGAGGAGTACCGGGACCGTCTTCCCGTCTCCGACACGACTCCGGTCGTGACGCTCCGCGAGGGCGGCACGCCGCTCGTCCCCGCGCAGGTGCTCTCCGAGCGCACGGGCTGCGAGGTCCATCTCAAGGTCGAGGGCGCCAACCCGACCGGGTCCTTCAAGGACCGCGGCATGACGATGGCGATCACGAAGGCCAAGGAGGAGGGCGCCAAGGCCGTCATCTGCGCCTCCACCGGCAACACGTCGGCCTCGGCCGCCGCCTACGCCGTACGCGCGGGAATGGTCTGCGCGGTCCTCGTGCCGCAGGGCAAGATCGCACTCGGCAAGATGGGCCAGGCGCTCGTCTACGGCTCGAAGATCCTCCAGGTCGACGGCAACTTCGACGACTGCCTGAACCTCGCCCGCGCCCTCTCCGAGAACTACCCTGTGGCGCTGGTCAATTCGGTCAACCCGTTCCGCATCGAGGGCCAGAAGACGGGCGCGTTCGAGATCGTGGACGCACTCGGCGACGCCCCCGACATCCACGTCCTGCCGGTGGGCAACGCGGGCAACATCACGGCCTACTGGAAGGGCTACAAGGAGTACGCCGCCGACTCGATCTCGACGCGCACTCCTCGTATGTGGGGCTTCCAGGCTTCCGGTTCCGCGCCCATCGTGCGCGGCGAGATCGTCAAGGACCCGTCGACGATCGCCACCGCGATTCGCATCGGCAACCCTGCTTCGTGGCAGTACGCCCTCGACGCGCGCGACGAGTCGGACGGCTTCATCGACGAGGTGACGGACCGTGAGATCCTGCGCGCCTACAAGCTGTTGGCGTCCCAGGAGGGTGTCTTCGTCGAGCCGGCGTCGGCCGCTTCTGTCGCCGGTCTGCTGAAGGCGGCCGAGCAGGGCAAGGTCGACAAGGGGCAGCGGATCGTCTGCACCGTCACCGGAAACGGCCTCAAGGACCCCGACTGGGCCGTCGCGGGCGCTCCGCAGCCCGTCACGGTCCCGGTCGACTCGGCCGCCGCGGCCGAGCGCCTGGGTCTGGCGTAACCGTCTCCGGCATGGCATAGCCAAGCCGGTCAGGGATACCCGCAGCTGACGGCGGGCATATCCGCCTGGAAAACCCGCAACTCCGCATAGGGGGTGCACAGGGGGCTTACGACACGCATCGTGCGCCTCCTGTGCGCCCTATGTCGCCACAGAACCTTCCTTCGATAGGCTGTACCCAACCCGCCCCGCCGCATATGCCGCGGTGCTGCCGCAGAGCGGCCTTCGGGTAGTGCCTCATCACGTGGCAAGTCCTCAAAAGATCGCAGCTCAAGGAGAGTCATCGAGCGATGGCCGGTCCCGCGTTCCGCGCCGCCGCCGTCCGGGTGCGCGTCCCCGCCACCAGCGCCAACCTCGGCCCGGGCTTCGACGCCCTAGGCCTGTCGCTGGGTCTGTACGACGACGTCGTCGTGCGGGTGGCCGACACCGGACTGAACATCGACATCGCAGGTGAGGGCAGCGAGACGCTCCCACGCGACGAGTCGCATCTGCTGGTACGTTCCCTGCGCACCGCCTTCGACCTGCTCGGCGGACAGCCGCGCGGGCTCGAAATCGTCTGCGCCAACCGCATTCCGCACGGCCGGGGCCTCGGCTCGTCGTCGGCCGCCATCTGCGCGGGCATCGTCGCCGCGCGGGCCGTGACGATAGGCGGTGACGCCCGGCTCGACGACAGCGCCCTGCTCGAACTCGCCACCGAGATCGAGGGCCACCCCGACAACGTCGCCGCCTGTCTGCTCGGCGGTTTCACGCTCTCCTGGATGGACGGGGGGGCGGCGCGGGCGATCAGGATGGACCCCGCTGATTCCATCGTTCCGGTGGTTTTCGTACCCGGCAAGCCCGTCCTCACCGAGACGGCGCGCGGACTGCTCCCGCGCACTGTTCCGCACGTCGACGCGGCCGCCAACGCAGGCCGCGCCGCACTGCTCGTCGAGGCCCTGACCAGGCGCCCCGAACTGCTGCTTCCCGCAACCGAGGACCGGCTCCACCAGGAGTACCGCGCGCCCGCCATGCCGGAGAGCGCCGCTCTGGTGGAGCGCCTGCGCGCGGACGGTGTCCCGGCGACGATTTCCGGCGCGGGGCCCACGGTCCTCGCGCTGGTCGATGAGAGTGCGGCGGACAAGGTCGCACGCCTCGCGGGCGAGGGCTGGGCGGCCAACCGTCTGACCCTCGACGCGACCGGTGCGAGCGTGCTGCCGCTGGCGCCTTGACACCCGATAGCCGGATTAGGAGAGGGGGAATGTTTGTTGGACCCGGTAGTGTTAACCTCAAGTCTGCACCCGACCCCACCATGGCGAGGTGCTTCGTGTCCCCGTCCGGGACATCCATCCTTCCGGGAGCCTCCCAAACTGCTCTGTGCCTCGCACTGAGCGGTGCCGAGCACGCTCCGGAACCGGCGTGACCGAGTCGAGTGACACCGCACATGAGTGGCACCTCACCGGGACTCGCCATCACCAGTGAATTCTTCCGCCGCGCGTTGGCGGACCACCGCCCCGGCATGGTCCACACACCAGAGGACCTCCGGACAGCACAACCGGTCGCCGAGCCAGACAGGCCGACGTCCGCTCCAGGGAAGGACCCTTCGTGAGCGACACCACCGATCTGATGGGCGTGACTGCCGACACGCCCGCGACGGACGCCTCTGCGGCGCCTGCCACCGGTGCTTCGGCCGGGTCCCGGCGGCGCCGCGGCACCGGCCTCGATGGCATGGTGCTGGCGGAGCTGCAGCAGGTCGCATCCGGCCTCGGCATCAAGGGCACTGCGCGTATGCGCAAGAGCCAGCTGATCGAGGTCATCAAGGAAGCCCAGGCCGGCGGGGGATCCCCCGCTAAGAGCGCCGCGTCCGCTTCGTCCGCCGAAGCAGAGACGAAGCCCAAGCGCCGCGCCACCTCGAAGGCCCGGACGGGCGAGGACACCTCGGCGAGCTCCACGAGCACGGACAAGAGCGCCAAGGCGAGCAAGGCCGACAAGGCCGAGCCGGCCGCGGGCGCCAAGGCCGAAGAGGCCGCCCAGCAGCAGATCGACATCCCGGGCCAGCCCGCGGGTGCCGACAAGGGCGAGCGTCGCGGCCGTCGCCGTGCCACCGCCGACGCGGGCAGCCCCGAGACGGTCACCGCCGAGGCGAAGAGCGAGCCGAAGAACGACGCGAAGAACGACAAGAACGACGCAAGGACGGACGCGCCGTCCGAGGCCAAGGGTGATGGTTCCGGCGACAACAGCGCCGACGGCCGCCGTGACCGTCAGGGCCGTGACCGCCAGGGCCGTGGCCGCGACCGTGACCGCCGTGGCAACAAGGGCGACGATCAGCAGCAGGGACAGGGCGGCAACCGCCAGCAGGGCGGCGGTCGTCAGGACCGGCAGGACCGCGGCGACCGCCAGGACCGCGGTGACCGTCAGCAGCGGGACCAGCGGGACAACGGACCGCAGGACGACTTCGACGACGAGGGTGGCCGCCGCGGCCGCCGTGGCCGTTACCGCGACCGCCGTGGCCGTCGTGGCCGCGACGAGTTCGCGCCGAACGAGCCGCAGGTCGCCGACGACGACGTACTGATCCCCGTCGCGGGCATCCTGGACATCCTCGACAACTACGCGTTCATTCGTACGTCGGGATACCTCCCCGGCCCGAACGACGTGTACGTGTCGCTCGCCCAGGTCCGCAAGAACGGTCTGCGCAAGGGTGACCACGTCACCGGCGCCGTCCGTCAGCCCAAGGACGGCGAGCGCCGCGAGAAGTTCAACGCGCTCGTGCGCCTCGACTCGGCGAACGGCATGGCGGCCGAATCCGGGCGCGGGCGACCGGAGTTCAACAAGCTGACGCCCCTTTACCCGCAGGACCGGCTCCGTCTGGAGACCGACCCGGGGGTGCTCACCACCCGCATCATCGACCTCGTCGCGCCGATCGGTAAGGGCCAGCGAGGCCTGATCGTGGCCCCGCCGAAGACCGGCAAGACCATGATCCTGCAGGCGGTCGCCAACGCGATCACCGTCAACAGCCCCGAGTGCCACCTGATGGTCGTCCTGGTCGACGAGCGTCCGGAAGAGGTCACCGACATGCAGCGGTCGGTGAAGGGCGAGGTCATCTCCTCGACCTTCGACCGTCCTGCCGAGGACCACACCACGGTCGCCGAGCTGGCCATCGAGCGCGCCAAGCGTCTCGTCGAGCTGGGTCACGACGTGGTCGTGCTTCTCGACTCGATCACCCGCCTGGGCCGTGCGTACAACCTGGCGGCCCCGGCCTCGGGGCGCATCCTGTCCGGTGGTGTCGACTCGACCGCGCTCTACCCGCCGAAGCGCTTCTTCGGTGCGGCGCGCAACATCGAGGACGGCGGCTCGCTGACCATCCTCGCCACCGCGCTCGTCGACACCGGTTCGCGCATGGACGAGGTGATCTTCGAGGAGTTCAAGGGCACCGGCAACATGGAGCTCAAGCTCGACCGGAAGCTCTCCGACAAGCGCATCTTCCCGGCGGTGGACGTCGACGCGTCCTCCACCCGTAAGGAAGAGATCCTCCTCAACGCGGAGGAGCTCGCGATCGTCTGGAAGCTGCGCCGGGTGCTGCACGCGCTCGACTCGCAGCAGGCCATCGAGCTGCTTCTCGACAAGATGAAGCAGACGAAGTCGAACGCCGAGTTCCTCATGCAGATCGCGAAGACGACGCCGACGCCGGGCAACGGCAACGACTAGTCCTCTCCGACACACAGAAGGCCGCCCCCGTCACTCGACG